>JAGBMA010000089.1 GCA_017635095.1 Ruminiclostridium sp.
AGTAGCTGCCGCGCTGAGTGAGACAGTAATCTGCGCATAACGTAAAAAACAGCAGACCCGTAACAATTGAGTCTGCTGTATCGTTTTGTTGTGTATAAACTATCGGGTAAATCGCGACAGCTTCGGGTGCAGGGCTTGCCCTGCCGCGGGGCTCGGGGCGGCGTAAGCCCCGAAACCGTCTGTTAAGACGCGCGGGAGCGCCGGACACGGGGCGTGGGGCAGAGCCCCACACGCGCGGGAGCGCCGGACACGGGGTGTGGGGCAGAGCCCTACAAGCGCGTGAGTGCCGGAATTATCTTCTGCCTCTCTTGCGCTTAGCGCCCTTTCCGAGGAAGAGGAGGGCGGCAGCACCGGCGGGAATGAGGATACCCATAGCTGCGCCGGTAGAGGGGTTTTTAGCCCGTGTATCGCTTACTGCGGCTACATTGTAGGAAACTGTCTCGTTGTCGCTTATGGTGATCTCTTCTTCCTGTTCGGAAGCTTCGGTCTCCGAGTAAGCGGGAGCAGCACTGTTGAACTTTGATCCGTAAACATAAACATATCTGTCTTCTGCACTCGCGTCACCGCTTTTAAGCGATTCGAGCCATGCCTGTTCGGTTCCCTTGAAGCCGTTCGCGACTGCGATCTCGTAAGCGGATTCGCCGGTGAGTGAGTTGAGCCATGCCTTCTCAGTCCCCTTGTAGCCGTTATCGACTGCGATCTCGTAAGCGGACTCGCCCACGAGTGAGTTGAGCCATGCCTGCTCCGAGCCCTTGAAGCCGTTTCTTACTGCAATATCATACGCGGATTCGCCGCTTCCTATCTTCTTTGCAACAAGATCTGCGACCGCGGAAACGAAAGAGTCGATATTGCCATAGGAAGTTGTGCTTATCCATTCATTGAAGTTGTAGGCAGATGTTCCCGTTCCCGTGCTTTTCAGTACGTTTATCTGATTCTGAAGATCGTTGAGCGTCGAACGGAGCACAGCGATCTCTTCCTGAAGTTCGCTCTTTGTTGCGTAACCCTGTCCGCTGACATATGTCTCGGTGTATCTCTGGGCGCTGTTGTCGCCGACAGTCGTCTGGTTCGCAGTTATAGATGCTGTACCGCCGGTGGTCGTTGAGCCGGAAGCGATCCTGCCTGTTGTAAGGAGGGTGGGATCATTCTTTACCAGGTTCGCGGTCTGGGAAAGAGTGTATGCTCTGCCGTACTGGTCAGTGCCGAGAGCATAGCTGAGTTTGCTGAGTGCTGCAATGAGATCCGCGGTGCTGGAATAATTCATTCCTCTGCTTTCAAGCACGGACTTTGTGCTTTCGAGATCGGATTTGAGCTGCTGATATGTGCTTGTTGCCCATTCGTTCAGGAAGTACTGGATATACGTTCTGTAATCCGAAACGGAAACGTTTTTGTCAGCGAGATTTGTGCATACGACATCATTGATCTCTTTCCTGAGAACGTCTGTAACAGCATTGTTGGTGTCCCAGCCGAATACGCCGTAAAGTGCATTGTCAACGACTTTCTGCGTATCGCCGTAGTTCATCATGAACGAAACGAGATCGGAGAGATGACCGGAAGCCGTGGTCGTGAGTGCTCCGCTCGCTCCCTTTTCGCCGTAGTACTTTTCGATAAGCGGGTCTATGTCCGATGCAGTCAGATAGATGCGGTCGTCGCTCTTGTATGCGCCGGTGGTGGGATCCTTCGTGAAGTATCTGCCGGTGATCTCGTCTGCAACGGAAGCAGCGTAGTTCGCGAGCGTCACATTCGTGTCAGCTTCGGACTGTGCGGCACCGATGAGTGAGAGCACTTTGCCGTAAACGTAGGGGTATGTATTCGTCTCATTGTAGAGCTGGAGAACGGTCTTGTCATACTTTGAGTAGTAGTAGGTGTTGATGCCGTTCCCGAACTCAAGGTTGAGGTCATTGCGCGCGTCGCTCGCGTAGATCACTTTTATGGTCTTTCCGAACTTGTCGCCGGAGAAGTTGTCGTAGGTATAGACTCTGAGTCTGTCGGAGGTATCGACTCCCGCGGCTCTGAGAAGCTGCTGGAACTGACCGTTTCCGCTGAGATCACCGTTTATTCTGATGAAGAACGTGCTGCTGTAAGGATTATTCACGGAGAAACAGAGCTCACCGTACTTGCTCGTATCATGGCTCAGGAGAGGATTGAGAGCGTAGCTGTAGGAGCTGTTGGTAAAGAAGTTGATGTTCTTGGATCTGTCTTTGAGAACGACGGTATATTGGTAAGATTCGGAATCCTTGACGCTTATCTCAACGCGCTGAAGCGAAGTTCTTGCAGCAAGAGCGGAGAGTTCCTCCGCCGAGAGCTGAGGATTGCCGTCGCTTGCGTCGAGAATGATCGTTTCGCTTACGGGACCATACTGAATACCCTCCGCGTCATAGAGCGAACCGTAGTTTTTCAGGTACTGGTACAGATTTTCCACCGGCCTGAGAACGCCGCTCGATTCATAGTAGTAAAAGCAGTCGCCGTCCGAGGGTGTGGGGAGCTTTATCGCTCCTGCATCCACAGCGAGCAGTGCAGCCCCGCAGACCGCTGCTGCCGCAGTCGTGACCAGTAGTGATACGATCTTTTTAAGCTTCATTTTTGAATGCCGTCCTTTCATAGACCTTTATTTGATCTGTTCAAGCCTTGTCCTGCAATAGAAATCCGAGCGCTTTGCACGCGAACGGATACGGGTACCTATAAAAAACAGTACCATACATATTAGAAGTATTATTATCGAAACGAGCTGTGCATCACCGTCACCTGCGATCCGACGCATGGGCATCAGCACAACGGACTGCATCAGATCCGAGAGAAGATACTGCAGCCCGCTTGCCTGAGCGGCCTCGGCAGTGTCCGGAGTGATGATGAACACATATGGGATCATAAGATACAGCGAAGCGAAGAAAACGAAGAGCCACTGGCGGAGAAATCCCGCGAGTACGGCTGCCTGTGCGCAGACTATCGCCGCAATTCCGAGCGCCGTGTATCTCAGGATCTCGTTCGGGAGTCCCGCGAATATCCCCGCGGTAATGCCAGCGATCATAAATACGGCAATATTCCTGCCGTCTGATGTATCAAAGAATATCTCTATCCGGCTGCGGCAGTATTTTGCAGCCCACGGGTGAGCGGAAGTCACACTGTCAACTGTTCTGCAGATCATAGCTGTACCCCCGCAAGAAATGAAGTTTCAAACACATCGGAACCAAATACGTTCCCGAGTACGAGATAAGCGCAGATCGCTGTCTCCGCGGCCGCGCACACTATAAGGAATACAGTCTGTGAGGTCTCGCGCTTCTCCGGGAAAACTATCCCGACGAACTTCTCGCCCGTGTCGAAGGCTTCCGGTGCAAGCACCACCGCCGACATCATAAGAAGCATCTGCGTAAAGGCGAACAGTTCGGGCTCCGAGACCGTGACCACCGAAAATGCCGCACCGCATACGATTGCGGGCACGAGTCTTTCGTGATCTCCGCTTCGGTTGGCGAGCATTTTGTATATCAGAAGAGCTGACGCTGCAGCCGCACAGGCAATCACAGCGCAGGCGACCGGCATATCCGCCGTGGTGCATCTGTCTGCGCCGAGAAAACCGAACACAGCCGTGACTGCTTCGGGAAAGAGAGCCGCAAGAACGGCGAGGATCACCGGAACAGCCGTAGCGATGACGATATTCCCGAAGAACATCACCGCGCACACCGGTATGAGAAGCAGCGCCGACATATCAAAGCAGGCCGCTGCGAACATAAGCGCCGCGAACCGGAAAAAGCGCTGTTCTTCAATATATCCCGACGCTATGACAGCTATGAGGGCTGCAGTAAAAGCGGCAGAACCGGCAAAATAAGCCGGGATAAAGCAGAAAGTCAGGACTGCGGCTCCGGAGTACGGGGAGCTGCAGCGATTGAAGACCGCATAAACCGCAAGCGCGGTCTGGATGCAGGCTATGACCAGCGGAAAAACGAAAGACTCTGTGCTGAACGCCGAGCATATCTTCATTATGAGCAGATATGCGGGCGAAGCGCCTATATTGCCGAGCGCGTCAAAGCCGATACCGCCGATCGCGGGGACGAGGAGCGAATATTTCTCCGCGTCAGCCCCGATAAGCCCGTCCAGCGTCCCGAGGCCGGTGACACAGAACAACGCAGCGGCGAAAGCTGCACAGAAAAGACCTTTTCTGTCGGTTTTCGAGCAGACCGCTCCGATCACGCGCAGCATGACCGGAACAACTATAAGAATAATCATTATTTACATATCATCGTAAGCGCGTTCGCCTTCACGGTCACCCGGAAGATCCGCGTTTTCTTCGATCGAGCTTTTGTAATCGCTCTGTTTATCGTATTTTACGGCGCAATATGTCTTGATGACGCCGAAGAACTTTGCTTTTGAAAGCGAGATAGTAGAGAGTGCCGCCTGGAGCTCCGCGTGGGTGGTCTTGTTTTCCCTGAGCACGAGCGCGGTGCCTCCGGTATATCCGCCGAAAAGCAGAGAATCGTTCGCAATGCACAGCGGCGGCGTATCTATGATGATGTAGTCGTAGTAGTCGTAGAGGAGTCTCACAAGGCGCTCTGTCTCAGCGCTTCCGAGAAGGTCGGAGGGATTTGATGTTCCGGGACCTGCGGGCATGACGTGGAAGTTTTTGCGTACATCAACGCTTATACCGCTGTAAACATCGGTCTCGCCGGTGAGCACGGTGCTAAGTCCGAACCGGTTCTTGAGCCTGAGCATATCATGCACGCCGGAGCGTCTCAGGTCGGCGTCTATGAGAAGCACACGTTTATCGAGCCTGCTGAACGTAAGGGCGATATTGATAGCGGTGGTGGTTTTTCCCTCATCGCGGTTCTGGCTCGTTATGACAATGGATTTATATGTGCAGTTATCGAGTGCGGCGGACAGATTGGTGCGTATTTTTGCATACGACTCGGTAATAATAAACGGTGTATTCTCATTGAGGATAAACTGTCTTGTTATGGGATCAAAGCCTTGCAAGTGAACTTTCCCCTTTCGGACAGAATACGGCGTAACCCACTATTACACAGTATATTATAAAGCATTTTTCATATTTTGTCAATAGTATGAACAGATTTTTCTCGCCAATTTTACAATATTTATTATAATATTACTCAAAACACCAATATATTGTGTCAAAAAACGCCGAAAATATACGATGTGTAATTGTTTAAGTAAAAAATCAGTTATTAAGGGGCGATATGTATGAACGGGATCACGAAGTCAAGAGCGGCTGCAGCGGGATTCGCGGGCGGGATACTCAACGGGCTGTTCGGTTCGGGGGGCGGAGCTGTCGCAGTTCCGGTGCTTGAATGGGGAAACGGCGATCCTAAGCGCTGTCACGCGCTTTCTGTGGCGATAATGTTTTTTCTGAGCATAGTATCAACAGTCGGTAATATCTTTCTCGGATATTTCCCGCTGGATACAGTGAAATCGCTTCTTCCGGCGGGTATTCTCGGCGCATCGGTGGGAGCTCTGGCGCTCCGGAGAATAAACAATGACGTGCTGCGGCGCATATTCGGCGCATTTCTCATATATTCGGGAGGGAGGATGCTTCTTCAATGAACGGTCTGATACCTGCCGCGGCGGGTTTTCTTGCGGGTGCTGCGGGCTCAATGGGGCTCGGCGGCGGGTTTGTACTGATATTGTACCTGTCATGGGCGGGGCTGTCACCGGAAGATGCCAGAGCGGCAAATCTGTTGTTCTTTATACCCACTGCAATAGTGTCTGTGCTGATAAACAAGCGGGGAGGGCTCATTGATACCCGGCTGATACCCTACGCGGCAGCGGCGGGTTCTATCGGTGCGGTTATCGGGCTTATGATCTCCGGGGCTGTCGATCCGTCGCTGCTCAGGGTCGTGTTCGCGGTGATGATAATTGCTGTGGGTGCGCGGGAACTTTTTCACCGAAGCGAAAAAAAGAGCTCCGCGCAGGTCGGGAAGCCGGCGGCGCAGAACGGCGGGTAAAACAAAAGCGCGTATGCGATGCATACGCGCCGAGCTGATCTGTGACTTACTTTTTCTTTGCGGCAGTCTTCTTTGCAGCGGGCTTAGCTTCTGCTTTGGGAGCAGCGGGCTTTACTTCTGCCTTTGCCTCTGCCTTAGGAGCTTCGGTCTTAACTTCTGCCTTTGCAGCGGGCTTCTTAGCTGCTGCAGCCTTCTTTGCGGGAGCCTTGGCATCTGTCTTCTTCTCAGCGGCAGCCTTCTTCGGTGCGATAGCATTGAAGATATCCGCACAGCCGGGTTCGTTGTCCTCAACGATGAGCTTGCCGGACTTTATAGCCTTGGCGGGAGCGAGTTTTCCTTCTACGAGAGCGGTAAAAGTATCTGCGTCTGCCTTGAACACAGCGGTATGATCGTCATAGCTGAAATTCTCGACTACGAACTTGTTATAACCTTCCTTGAACTCGATGTAGAATGTTCCTGCGGCTTCGCCTGTAACTGTGAACTGGAATGCGAAACAACCTTTAAAGTCCGAAACATCGGTCTTCTGGATAGACTTCTTTAAGCTCTCATAAACTTTTTCGTAAGCTGATTTAGCCATCTTGATTTCCTTCCTTTGGTTGAGTTGAAACGGGCATACGCACCGCTTATTTTTCTTTGATATTATATCACAAAAAAATGTTAAATTCAAGCAAAATTACACTTTTTTTTGCAAGTTAGTGCAATATGATAAAAACAAAAACAGCTTACAGAACCTGTTTAGGTACATATTTACTATAATTTGAACCTCGTTTGCCAAAAATTTAACATTTTTCTCTGCGCACGTTAAGATAATATGCAAAAATACAGCATATTATTCCCTCGGAGACCAAAAAGACCGTGCTGACAATAAAATCCGTCAGGAAAAGAATTAATGCGGCATTCCCGAATATATTTAAACAGAATGTGTATTTCCGGAGGCGCGTTATGTTATGTACGTTTGATGATATCAGGAACAAGGAGATCATAAACATAAAAAGCGGGGTAAAAATGGGTTACGCCGATGATGTTGAGTTCGATACCTGCACCGCGAAGATCTGCAGGCTCGTCATATTCGGCAGGGCGAAGCTTTTCGGGCTTCTCGGGAGGGAGGACGATTTCACCGTCTGCTGGAGCGATATCGAGATAATCGGAGAGGACGCGATACTTGTGAGCTGCGATATGCCTGTGCGCACAAAAAAGAGCGGCGGAGGACTGAAAAATTTGTTCAAATAGCCGAAAAGAAAATTGTTGTAAATACAGGTAATTTGTGTTATAATATATAGGCTATCCCGCAGACGGGATAAATCCGCATGTCCGCTATAAGCGCCGGAGGTGCCGCGTGTGCGGTCCGGCAGGTTCAGCGGCCAGAGGAAAACAACAAATTTTAAGGAGGATACACAAAATGGCAGTTGTATCAATGAAACAGCTTCTTGAAGCCGGTGTTCATTTCGGACATCAGACAAGACGCTGGAACCCGAAAATGGCTCCGTACATTTTCACAGAAAGAAACGGTATCTACATCATCGACCTTCAGAAGACGGTCAAGAAGCTCGACGAAGCTTATAACTTCGTTTTCGAGACTGCTTCCAACGGCGGCGAGATCCTTTTCGTCGGCACAAAGAAGCAGGCTGCCGATTCCATCAAGGAAGAGGCTGAAAGAGCGGGCGCTCACTATGTGAACGCAAGATGGCTCGGCGGTATGATGACAAACTTCAAGACCATCCAGAACCGTATCAAGAGACTCGAACAGCTCCACGCTATGGAAACAGACGGCACTTTCGATCTTCTCCCCAAGAAGGAAGTAAGCAAGCTCTCCCTTGAGATCGAAAAGCTCGAAAAGTTCCTCGGCGGTATCAAGAACATGAAGAAGCTCCCCGGCGCTCTCTTCGTAGTTGACCCCCGCAAGGAGAAGATCGCTGTTGCGGAAGCAAGAAAGCTCGGTATCCCGGTAGTTGCTATCGTAGATACGAACTGCGACCCCGATGAGATCGACTATGTTATCCCCGGAAATGACGACGCTATCCGTGCAGTAAAGCTTATCGCAGGCGCTATGGCTGACGCTGTTCTTGCAGCTAAGCAGGGTGCCGAAGGCGCAGAGACCGAGGATAAGGACGCTGCCGAAGAAGCTGCAGCAGACGCAGAATAAACAGAACACACTTCACATTCCCCGTAAACACGGGGAATGTATTATCAAAGTACAGATCAATCAAAAAAGGAGAAATCAAAATGGCTATTTCAGCACAGGACGTAAAGCAGCTCAAGGAACTCACAAACTGCGGTATGATGGACTGCAAGCGCGCTCTTGAAGCAACAAACGGCAATGTTGACGAGGCTATCAAGTACCTTCGTGAGCAGGGTCTTGCAAAGCAGGCCAAGAAGTCCGGCAGGATCGCGGCAGAGGGTCTTGTTGTTTCCAAGATAGATGAAGCAAAGAAGATAGGCGTTGTTGTTGAGATCAACTCCGAGACAGACTTCGCTGCAAACTCCGATAAATTCAGAGCTTTCTGCGATACGGTCGCTCAGACGATCATCGACAACGATGTTGCTGATGTTGACGCACTCAAGGAAGTTACCGCAAGCGGTACAAGCGAGAAGGTGGCTGATGTCCTCACAGACGCAGTTGCTACAATAAGCGAGAATATCCAGATCAGACGCTTCGTAAGAATGACAGGCGATGTTTACAGCTACGTTCACAACGGCGGCGGCTCGATCATCGGTTCGATCATCAAGCTCGAATCCGATAACGGCGCTGATGACGCAGTAAAGGCTGTTGCAAAGGATCTGCTTCTCCAGATCACCGCAAGCGCTCCGCAGTACGTTGCACAGAGCGATGTTCCGGCTTCCGTTATAGACGCGGAGAAGGAAGTTCAGCTCGAACTCGTAAAGAAGGAGAATGCCGAGTCCAAGAAGCCGAAGCCCGAGAACGTTCTTGAGAAGATCGTTGAGGGCAGAATGAGAAAGTTCGCAGAGGAGATCTGCCTGCTTGACCAGCCCTTCGTTAAGGATCCTAACATCACAGTTGCAAAGTATATCGCAAATGCAGGCAAGAACATCAAGGTCGTTGAGTTCGCACGCCTTGAAAAGGGTGAAGGAATCCAGAAGAAGGAAGACGACTTCGCAGCAGAAGTTGCTTCTATGGTTAAGTAAACCCCTACAATAATAAAAATGCAGCGTTCCGATCGGGGCGCTGTTTTTTATGTGATGCATACAGGCTCTCTTTGGTATCGACAACTCGCCCGGAACGCGGCACGATGCCGCAAGATAAAGGCGGGAAAGGATAGGAGCAATGCCCGGTCTGAGTCAGCGAAGGGCGGACGGGTTTGCAGGAAAAGGGTCCTTTGAAAGAATGACCCGCTCAGCATTTGTACCGAGCGGGTTTCATCATGATTCGATATATTTTTTGGTGCGTTTTCTTCTCCGGGCGATCTTTCTTGAAAGCACCACACAGCCTACAAGTACCGCCGGCAGTGTTATTGCTGCAGTTACTCCGGTGTGGGGATTTCGGGGAGTCCCTGTTGAGGGAGCGGTGCCGGAGCCCTTATTATCGGAAGTGTTTCCGGTCTTTACGGTATAATTGGAGGCGGAAGTCGGAGTCGGTTCGTCCGCATTCTCGTTTATTATGACCTCGTCGTCGTTGTCTCCCTCTCCGGCATTGACATCGCCGGTGTAGGGAACGAACTGGGTGTCTTCATCCGGGTCATCGTCGTTCGCTATTGACTCTTCGCGTTCCGGCTGAGGCTCCTGATCGCTGTCGGGGACTGTCTGAACTTCATCTTCATCTTCGCCGTCATCGTTTGCCGCTACAGAAGTATTGTTCACGGGTTCCGGCCGCTCCTCCGCGGTCATATCGACGATCATGTAAGGTGAGAATGATGACGCTCTGAATCTTACCGAGCGGGTGCCGTTCACTGTTCCGACGGAACTTGCGATAAGCTCCGGATTGCCGCCGTTTATGTGATATACCGCCGCTTCCTTGCAGGAATCCGAGAAGCTGTCGGGTATCGGTATGGCAAGATCAACGTAGCCGTTCTGCAGTGTATGTACCGCATTTCCGGTGGTGCGGTCGGTTATGCTTATATCGAAAGAGTAGCATCTCCGGCGGGTGAACCCGAGACGCGTGAGGGCACGGGAAGCGTATTCCGCAGCCTCGCCCGTGTTTGAGAGCATAATATCCATATTTGCCATTGCGGCCGCGTTTGAAACAGAGATGCTTATGTTCCGGTTGGCAACTCCTGACAGTGAGGATCTCACGCTTACGCCTGCTCCGGAGTTATTATTGCTTGAGTCAGAGGAATTCTGCGTTCCGGTCTGGGTACTTGTCTGTGAGCCTGAGGAATCCGTGGCTGTGCTGATGCGGACATTTGCGGTCGTTACCGAAGGCGTCCAAAGCTCGGTATAGTCATAGCCGTTGTCGTTCACATATGAGAGACTGTGCTGTTTGAGTATGAAAGCGTAGTTCCCGTCGGGAGCAGTGCTTTTGACCGAGACAACCGCGCTTAGCTCAACCCCACGGCTGAGGTCGATGTTCCTGTCGGCGTTGGCGGAGGTGACTATGAAGAAGTTACTGCCGTAATTGGAGACGCTGTTTGCAAGGGTAGGCGACCAGGAAAGCACCTCGAACGCGTTTGCGTCGAACTCCGCTTTTATTGAAGCGGTATCGGCGTTCGCCATAGGCGGTATGTTTATGGTGACGGTAAAGCGTTCGCCGCGGGCGAGCACGGACTTTGAAGCGTAGATACCGTTTGAGCCTGCGGCACAGGCGCAGACAGACATGGTTAGCGCGGCTGCAAAGGACACAAGCAGGCTTAAAGCCCGGACAAATATTTTTTTCATAAAGATACCTCGGAGCCCCTGCGTTCACAGCACGATATAATGGTGAGCGATCCGGGACTGAAAACACAACATATCAAAGCATTCTGCCCTGATTATACATTATTTAGTATAACACTATTCCTGCCCTTCGTCAACCGACTGCAAACGACTTTGTCACATTTTACAAAAAAATCGCAGTTTTTTGTGAATTATTGTGCGCAAACGCTCATTTTTGTCGTGACCCTTACGCTCTGCACGTCACCGCAGAATATTCCGCCGCAAAAATGTTGAAAAAACTATTGACAAACAGGGCTCCGTGTGTTAAAATAATTAAGCCGCTTGCAGGTGGCTCTTTTTAAGTCTGTCACATAGGGTGACGGCGCCGGCTGCAGCGAGATCGTGAAACGAGGTATTAAAATGTACGCAATTATTGAAACAGGCGGAAAGCAGTATCAGGTCAAGGAAGGCGACGAGATCTTCGTAGAAAAGCTCGGCGTTGAAGAAGGTGACGTGACTTTCGATAAGGTCCTCCTTATCGGTAATGACAGCGGCGTTACAGCAGGCGCTCCTTATGTATCCGGCGCTTCCGTAAAGGCTACCCTCATCAAAAACGGCAAGGGTAAGAAGATCAGAGTGTTCACCTACAAACCCAAGAAGGGCGAAAAGGTAGCAAAGGGTCACAGACAGCCGTACAGCAAGGTAAAGATCGAAGCTATCAACGCATAAGCCATGGTAGAAGCAGAGTTTTTAAGCTACGGCGGAAGCCTCGTTGGCTTCTCTGTGTCGGGTCATGCGGGTTCCGGCGCTTTCGGGCGCGATATAGTGTGCGCTGCGGTGTCCTCCGCGGTCATGCTCACCGCAAACACCATCACGGATTACCTCTTCTGCAAAGCGGATGTTAAAAATCAGGGCAACAAGATAATGCTCGTGCTCAAGGATCCCGACTCCGCTATGGCTATCGCGGCGAAACAGGTGATAGCGTCGTTCCATAACCACCTTCACCTGCTCGCTCAGGACAGCAAAGGAAAAATAAATGTAAGCGTTCGGGAGATGCGCTCCCGGAAGTGACGAAAGGAAGATCGATATGTTAATAATCAGTATGCAGTATTTCGCTCATAAAAAAGGTATGGGCTCAACAAAGAACGGAAGAGATTCCAACGCTCAGCGTCTCGGCGCAAAGAGAGCTGACGGTCAGTATGTTCTCGCAGGCAATATCCTGTACAGACAGAGAGGAACTCATATCCACCCCGGCAAGAACGTCGGCAAGGGTTCCGATGATACATTATTCGCTAAGATCGACGGTCAGGTCAGATATGAGCGCCTCGGCAAGGATCGCAAGCAGGTAAGTGTTTACCCCGCCGAATAAGCGTATTGCAATGACAGGACAGGACGGGAGAAATTCCGTCCTTCTTTTGTGTAACGGGAGGTGCGGATATGTACACTTCGTTCAGCAAGATCAATGACAGATTCGGGTTCAGCACCGGCGGCACATTCAAGTGCGCCTATAAAAACACAAGACCGCTGATACTTGCCGGGCTTATCGTCCTTGGGGCTATCGTGGTGCTGACTGTTATAAATGCTGTCTATATCGTAATAACGCTTATGAACGCTTCTGCAGGTTCCGCACAAAGGTTCGGGGAGATCATCTCCGGCAATATCAATGAGATCATGCATGGCCTGAATCTGTTTGGCGACATTGCGTCCGTGGGATTCGGGATAATCGGCACTGTTTTCGGTATGTTTCTTTTTATTCTTGCATTGATCGCATTCATCATAATGTGCGCAATACTTCGTACAGGGCAGAAATATTCATTCGCGGCGGACGAGCACCAGTTCACCGTCATCTACCCCGAAAAAATGAACCGGACTTTGATATTCGAGTACGATTACATAATCGGACTTTCTTATGAGGAATGGCGGTTCATGTTCGCTCCGAAATGCCTTGATGTGACGGTAAAAACGAAAATGGGCGATTTCACGTTCAGAGTCGTGCACACGCCTATGTCGAAGGCAAACGGGATAATGGAGACCCCGTTCAATATCATACGCGAGCGCATAGGGCTTGCACAAGAGGACGAGAGCATTCTTATAAACAGGGACGCGGCAAGATAAAACAGACCGGACTTTTCGTAAAATGAGGATTTATGTTCGTAGATATAGTTAAAATTGCAATAAAGGCGGGCGACGGCGGAAACGGCGCTGTCTCGTTCCACCGCGAGAAGTATGTCGCGGCAGGCGGCCCCGACGGCGGAAACGGCGGCAAGGGCGGAGATATCGTGTTTCAGGCGGACGACAGCCTTTCAACGCTGATAGATTTCAGATACAAGAAAAAATACACGGCACAGAACGGCGCTCCCGGCGGAAGCAAGCGAAGCTCCGGCAAGTCCGCTCCGGATACTGTGATAAAGGTGCCGCGCGGAACGGTGGTGAAAGAGACTGCTACCGGACGTATCCTCGCGGACATATCCGATGATGAGCCGGTGATAGTCGCCCGCGGCGGCAAAGGCGGAAAGGGCAACATGAACTTCGCTACCCCAACCCGCCAGATCCCGAGATTCGCAAAACCGGGCTACCCGGGCGAACAGTTCGATGTCACCCTTGAGCTGAAGCTCCTTGCGGACGTGGGACTTGTGGGATTTCCGAATGTCGGGAAGTCAAGCCTCATAAGCGTGGTGAGCGCTGCAAAGCCGGAGATCGCCAACTACCATTTCACGACCATTACCCCCGTGCTCGGCGTGGTGAAGTACGATGAAATAGCATTCGTAATGGCGGATATACCCGGACTTATCGAGGGTGCAAGCGAGGGCGTCGGGCTCGGTCACGCGTTTCTGCGTCATGTCGAGCGCTGCCGTCTCATAGTGCACGTTGTCGATGTTTCCGGAAGCGAGGGACGCGACCCGAAAGACGACTTTGAGAAGATAAACCGTGAACTTGCAAATTTCTCTGCCGAGCTTGCGGATCGACCGCAGATAGTGGCTGCAAACAAGTCCGATATAGCAGCACCGGAGCAGATAGAGGATTTCCGGAAATTCATAGAGGAAAAGGGACTTCCTTTCTTCGTGATCTCCGCAGCCTCCGCCCGGGGAACAAAGGAACTTGTGGCGGCAATAGCGGGTGAGCTCGAAAAGCTCCCGCCCATCGTAAGATATGAGTCAAAACCCCTTACCTTCGAGGAGCTTGAACAGCAGGCGAAGGAAAAGCACGCCTTTACCGTGAAGAAAGAGGATGCCCACTTCTACTCGGTAGATGCTCCGTGGCTCGCGCCCATACTCTCCACCGTGAATATGGACGACTACGAGAGCCTGCAGTATTTCCAGCGCGTTCTCCGCTACAGCGGCATCATCGACGCTCTGCTCGAAGCAGGGATAGAGGAAGAAGATACAGTATCTATCTTCGACTTTGAGTTCAGTTTTGTGAACTGATATTTGCGAGATCTGTCACAAAACTGCAGAAAAATACGTTATATAATTGAAGGATAAAATGAAGAATTTGTCGAAAACAGAAGCAAAGCGCCTGAGCCCGGCGGTCCTCGCTTTCTACGGCGACAGCGTGTATGAGCTGTACGTCCGCAGGCATATCGCGGAGCTCGGGGATCGTCCTTCCGCGGAGCTTCACAATATGTCGGTGAAAATGGCGAGAGCGTCGTTTCAGGCGGCTGCATTTGACAGGCTGCAGCCCGTTCTCGACGAAGACGAGGCAGACGTGCTCCGGCGAGGCAGGAATGCCACCGGGCTCAGACAGCCGAGATCGAGCAGCTCTGCCGAATACCACAAGGCGACCGCAGTGGAAGCGCTTTTCGGGTTCCTGTCGCTTACAGGCTCGGAGGAACGGCTTGAAGAGCTGTTCGGGATAGTGCTCACCGAAGAAACGAAAGGATAGAATATGGCAGTTTTCAGAAAGATCATCTCGGTCATGCTTACCGCAGTTATCGCAGCAGGCGCGATCCTCGCGTTCCCTGCGGAAGCGTCGAACGTCACAAACAATATGTACACCGCGAAATACAACCTCATCGTGAAAGCTCTTTACAACGACGAGGAGACCATGAAAGCGGTCAAGGATTTCGGGCGCGCTGTCGTGTTCATTTCCGTTTCGGACGGTCACAAAAAGGCAAAGGTCTTTCTTTCCCAGTCCTACGACCTGAGCAAGGCGCTCTCCGAGGCTTTTGCGAAAGCAAAGAAGTCCGCAATGGTACCGAAATGGTTCAAGCTCGATGTTGTCACATCAGATGAGGAGAAGTCCTATCTCGACTTCACCGATGAGAATGCCGGCATCAGAAACAGCGGTATGAGAAAGGGCATCGCCTTCACACCGTACTACGGTACCGCTCTCCTTGAAGCACAGATCAACAGCAGCGGTATGCTCAACTATGAGACCGGTGAGCTCGACCTGAAAAGAGTGAACGAAGAGCTGGCAGCTATGGGAAAGAAGAGACTCAGCTCTATACCCGAAACCCTGCGGCTTTTCACTACACAGGGCTACTTTGCCGAGAACAAGGCTTTCGCTTACAAGCTTGCCGACGGTACATACAACAACGGCCGCCGCAAGATAACTGCGGACAGAAAGACGGTTGAGAACCTCGCCCAGAAGACTTCCGAGTACTTAAGCTCTATAATCGACAGCAAGGGCAAGTTCATTTACGGCTACTACCCTATTGACAACGAGGAACTCGAAGGGTATAATATATTACGTCATGCCGGAACTATCTGGAGCCTTATAATGCAGTATGATATGTGCAGGGACGAGAGGCTCGTTCCCGTTATCGACTCTGCAATAGGCTACCTCAGAAAGAGCATTATCCAGAAAGACAGCAAGATCGCGTTCGTTGCGGACGGGAGCCGTCTTAACGTGGGCGGCAACGGTCTGGCGCTGCTGGCGCTCACGACCTATGAGGAAGTATTCTGCACATCAAAGTACAACTCGCTTATCCGGAAGCTCGCAAACGGCATCATCTTCATGCAGAAAAAGGACGGGAGCTTCACTCATACCATCCACAAGAACACTTACAAGACTGCGGAAGAATACATAATCGTTTACTACGACGGTGAAGCCGCATACGGACTGCTAAAAGCTTACGGCGTGGTCGGTGACAAGAAGTTTCTTACGGCTGCAAGCAAGGCGGCGGATTACTTTGTGGACCAGGATTATGTATCTCTGCACAGCCATTGGATGTCGTATGTTTTCAACGAGATCACCAAGTATCTGCCTTATGAGCGCTACTTTGAGTTCGGTCTGAAGAACGCCGACGCCGACGATTTCAGCGTCAATATGTTCAACTCAAAGGGCAGCTCGAACGTTGCGGCAGAGACCCTGAACGCGTCCCTTGAGCTCTACAGCAGGCTTATAAACGGCGGCTATGAGTGCGCATACCTCGACACTTTTGATGATGTCCAGCTCGTGAAGGCTTCCATAAGACGTGCCGAGCTCGGTTTCAACTTCTTCATGTACCCCGAGTACGCGATGTACTTCAAAGCTCCCGATACCGTTGTAAACAGCATGGCAATACGCGATGACAGTTTCCGCATAAGAATAGACGATATCCAGCATTTCCTTGACGGCTATTATCTGTACTGGAAAAACTACGACACGATAATGGAGTATAAGGACAACCCGCCGAGTGCGCGCCCGAAGCCCGAACCCGAGCCCGCCGACGGAGATGAGAACACCGAAGAGACCGGAGCCGGCGAGGGCGGGGAAGCTGCCGCCGACGGTGAACAGACGGACGCGGAAAACGGTGAACAGCCCGAAGCCGCTGACGGAGAAAAAACAGATACCGAAACAAAAACAGAAGAGACTGCATAAAAAACGGAGGATAAGATCATGTCAGGACATTCCAAATGGAGCACTATCAAGAGAAAAAAGGGTGAGAAGGACGGCGCAAGAGCCAAGGTCTTCACCAAGATAAGCCGTGAGATAATCGTGGCTGTGCGCGAAGGCGGCGGCGACCCGAACAGCAACTCGAAGCTTGCACAGCTCGTACAGAAGGCAAAATCCAACAATATCCCCAACGATAACATCGACCGCCTTATCAAGAAAGCAAGCGGTGACGGCGAAAAGACCAACTACGAAGAGTGCGTTTACGAGGGCTACGGTCCCAACGGCGTTGCAGTGATCGTAGAGTGTCTCACAGATAACCGCAACCGTACTGCCGGCGAAGTACGCCACTATTTCGATAAGTTCGGAGGCAACCTCGGAACTTCCGGCTGCGTTTCGTTCATGTTCACCACAAAGGGTATCGTCGTACTCGACAACGAAGATGAGGACATCGACGAGGACAAGGCGATGGAGGATATTCTCGAAGCAGGCGGCGACGATTTCACATTCGAGGACGGCTGCGTAGAGATAACCACCGATCCCAACACCGTGACCGAAGTAAGCAAGGCTCTCGAAGAAAAGGGCTACAAGGTACTTTCCGCCGAGCCCGCGAAGATACCTTCAACATACACCACTCTCACCGACGAGGATCATATCAAGAAGATGGGACTGCTTCTCGACGCTCTCGATGACAACGACGATGTGCAGAACGTATGGCACAACTGGGAGGACGCTGAGTAAGCGTTATATCGTTCCCGCAGATTGGGGATAATGTACCGTAACACGGAGCTCAATACACCTGTGTAAAGAATAAATATGAAAACGACCCGTTCAGCATTGATGCCGAGCGGGTCGTTTACGCGTTATTTCTTTTTGACGGAGCCGATAAGTTTTATCACCACCAGGACAATTACGATCAGGACAACGGCTATGATCGCTATGACGGTGACCATGAAAACGAACTTTCCGTCGCTTTGCGGTTGGGGCCGCACATCTGCGGCGGGCTGTGTGATAGCTGTGCTTGTCTGTGTTGCTTCCGGTGCAGCTTCCGTGATCGTCTGATCCGTGTTTTCTGCAGCCGCCCCGACGCTTGCTCCGGGAGCCGGGTCACCCACTTTTACGGTCACGCTTGTGGTCTCAGGGAACCACACTTCCTTAAAAGTCCAGCCGTCCTCCATGACATAGCAGAAGCTGTTTTCCGAGAGTACGAAGTCGTAATACCCGTCCGGTGCATCATCTCTGACTTTCATCTTTGCCGTGAGTGTAAGCCCGTCGCCAAGCTTTATGTAGCGGTCCGCGTTTGCAGCCGAAAGAGCTATCAGACCGTCCGTGAGGTTTGAAAAACCGCCGGAGACCTGGGGATTCCATTCCAGCCCCTCGAATGCAGAGGCATCGAACCTTATCTTGACAGACGCGGTATCTGCGTCTTCCGTTGGCGGGACAACAAGCGATAATGTGAACTCATCGCCCTGCATAAGAGCGGTCTCTGAGACAACTATACCGTTTGCATCTTCGGCAAATGCGGAAAGCGGGGTTAAAGAGGAAAGTGCGCAGGCTGCCGTCAGTACGGCGAGTATTCTGAATATACGTTTCATAAGATCTCCGGAATATAGTATTTGCCGTCTGCCGGCAGAATAACAGGTCATTCCGAAGAATGACCCGTTAATGGTATTCTTTAGCGTCTCTGGCTTCTCTTGCGCTTTTTGCCGCGCTTTGCGAGGAGTACACAGCCGAGAGTTGCCGCAGGTATAAGTACGAGCGCAACAGCCGAGCCCGTGTTCGGGTTAGCGGGACGCGGGGTATTTCCCGTGTAGCTTGTACCGCCGTTTTCGTTTCCTCCGTTGCTGCCGCCCTGACCGCCGTTACCGCTGTAGTTGTTGTAATTATTGGTGGGAGCGGTGTAATTGCCGCCGGAAGAGTTGCCGCTGTTATTCTTGACGCTTGTGGGATCAACGAACATATACGGTGAGAACTCTGTTGTACGGAACTTGATCTTGTCCATTCCGTTTTCGTTGACTACTGTGCACTTGATGTACTCGGGATTACCGTCCTCGGTATGGTACACGACGATGTTGTCGGGCGAGCCGCTCATGGACGTCGGTACAGGTATCGAGATGTCTATGTAGCCGGTGGGAAGCTTGTGGATATAGGTGCCGGTCGAGTAATCATACACGCTTACGTCGAAGGCGTAGCTCTGGCAGTTTGACATCGCAAGCCTTGTGAGCGCTTCAGCTGCGCTTGCGTCTGCAATATCGGTATTTCTAATGATGATAGCAGTATCGCCGGAGAAGAAATACTTCTTTGTATTAGCTTTTATTCCGCTGTTTGAGACATTTTTCAGGTCGCCGTTGAGGGAGATCTTGATGTTCTTGTTTGCGCTGTTGGTAACGTCAAGGTCGCCGTTTCCGTCACCGTTGTTTCCGCCGTTATTGCCGTTGCCGCTGTTGTCGGAATCGGGATAACGGTTGTCATCGTCGTCTTCGGGATCGTAAATGACCTGCTGTCCGCTGTTATTGTCGGAAGGAGAGTCACTGCTGTAATATACAACAGGGTACTGGGTGTTCGGTGACCACCGTGTATAGTCCGGATAGTAAGGATAATACGGATAGTTGTTATTATTGTTGTTATTGGGATTTGAGCGGCTCACAACAGTAACATAATCCTGTGATGTTGTGGGAGACCAGAGTCCCTTGCTTATGGTATTGCTTGTTATGCTTGATTTTGTCAGAACAAACCGATACCTGTTTGCTGTAGCATTTGTTTTAGCCCTCATTGTTGCACTCAGCGTAAGTCCGTTTGAAAGATCCAGACCGCCGCTGTTTGCAACGGAAAGTTTAAGGCTGTTGGCGTCGTAAGTGGGGACACCGCCGGAGATGCGCGGATCCCAGGTAACTACTTCAAATGCATTACCGTCGAAACCGACAGCGATTTCTGCAAGATTAACGGATGCGTCTATAGGCGGTACCTTGATGTAGAGGGTGAACTGGTCGCCCTGATACACGTTGGAAGTGGAGAAACTGATGCCGCCGTTGGTTACAGGGTAATCGTCCTCCGGGGAGCGAACGGTTACCTTCGCTGTTGTGTTGTGGGGCTTCCAAAGGTTCTGTGAAAGAGCGTCGTCAGCGATTTTGCCGGTCAGGTAGTTATCATTGCGGATAGTAAGATCGTAAGTATTTCCTAATACTGCGTTGCTGTTCAGCTTCATATTTGCGGTGATCGTAATACCGCTGGTAAGTTTTAAATCGTCACCGGTAAGATCTGCCAGGAAAAAACCATAATTGAAGTCTGTAGAGATGTTGTTCGGGCTGCTTGAAGAAACGGAGTTAACGGTGAAAATGGTCTCGTTAAAATCAACAATTACATGAAATCCGTCCGCTGTAGCATTGAGAGCTGGCACTTTTATTGTTGCAGTGAATGTGCCGTCAGGATTTACTTTTGACGGAGATACCGAAATGCCGTCGCTCTCTACGGGGTAGTCGGTGGAATCTTTGGTAATGGTGACGGGGGCTTCCCTAGTGGTGGGAGTCCACATGGACACGTCTTTATCGTCCGCGTCCTTATAGGTGATCGGATATTCTTTTGTGAGTGTAAACTTGTACGGACCCTTTGTGGCGGTATATTTCACTTTCATTTCCGCGGAAACGGTGATGATCTCGTTCTTCAGATCTATACCGGAGCCGGTCGAAGCGATACCGAATGAGTTACCGTTGTCTGTTACAGTGAAACCGTCAAGGTTGGTCTCTCCGGAGCCTTCCACATACTCGAACATTACAGGGTTGTATGCTGCAGAAAGATCGATCGCGTCTGCGGTACCTTTTATGGCCGGAACAGTGATAGTGACTTTGAATGTGTCACCGACTCCGACTGACGATTTTGATACGGAGATCCCTTTTCCGGGAACGGGATATGAACCGACTACCGAAACGGTGCCGTCTTTGTTGAGGGGCAGCCAGATCTTCTGAGCGAAAGTCTCCTCATAACGGGTCTCGGTTTTGGTCAATACCGCATCTTCCAACAGGAAAGAATAGGGGGTGCTGAGAGCGGCGCTGTCCTTAGGTTCAAGCTGCGCGGTGAATTTAAGTCCGCCTGCGAGGTTCATCTCGCCGTTTCCGGTGAAGGTTATCGTTCCTGCATCATTATCGGGGACAAAAGACACAGCGGTCATTGAGGGCGCACTCACGTTTGTGACACGGAACGCGGTCGGATTGAATTTAACAGTAAACTTTCCGGAGTCTGCGGTATCGTTGATCGGAGGAACAGTCACCGTTACAGTGACCTTTTCGTTCTTGTCGCGGTTGACCGAATTTGTCGAAAGGCTCAGGCCGCCTGCAGTAACAGGGAGCGCCGTAACATAAACGGTTTTCTCTTTGTTCTCCGGATCCCAGAGGACAGCAGTGCCGTTTTTCTCCTTGAAATCCGTGATGAGGTTGAATGTCGCCTCGCCCTTTTCCGCATTATCCTTGACCTTTAATGTCGCAGTATAATGCAGAGCGCTGTCGAGACCCCTGTTGGCATCAATGTCTTTTGCTCCGAAAGTCCCGGCTGTGGGATCCACGGTGCGTGTGCCTACTGCGGGTTCCCAGGAAACGAGCTCGAACTTGCTTGTGTCGTATTTAACGGTAAATTCCGCAGGATCCGTGTCCCACGCGATCTGCGGGACATCAATATTTACTGTTACAGTATCGTCAAGATTTACAATGGAAGGTGTGACGGTAAGACCGTCGGTGGTAAGGGTGTGATTGGGGGGGAGGTTGGTAAGGGTGACGGTTTTCGGGTAGGTTTCAGTTCCCCCCCACATTTCTTTATAATCATTTGCTCCGGTACCGATGGAGTACCAGGCTGTATGTTTGGTAAGGGAAACATCAGCAGTTTCTTTTCGTGCGTTCTCCTTTACATGCACGGGGATAGTAAGTATAAACGGATTGTTATGAACTACCATACCGCCGTCATCAGAATCACCAATTTTCAGCGTGCCGGAGGCAGCGACAAGGGTAAAATATGTTCCTTCCGAGTCGGTAAATACGTTACGCGTAAATTTAGAGTACTCGGCATCTCCCGCGACTACTACGTCCCAGTATGCAGACTCGGGATCTATCTCAAAAACTTCCGGATCAAACTTGACACTTATAGAAATATTATCAGCGTTTGATTCAAAATTATTGGGCGATAGAACTACAAATTTAATATTATCGCCGCGCTCAATAACCGTTTTTCCCGATTGAGGAATAATATTCAAGCCGACTTGCAGATTACTGTAGTCACTGTCCGCACTTGCAGGAATGTAAAGGTATGTGAAAATGAGTATCACCGATACGATTAAAAATATTATTTTTAATCCTTTCGTCCTTACCATAATTTGATCCTTCCTTATGTGCAATACACCTATCTTTTTTAGCTATTTACGTATGGAGACTTCGTCTGAAATACGTTAGGTAATTCAGCTGCATTTCTGAGTATTTGTGTAGCATCTCTTGCGTTAAGGTCATCGTTGTCGAACACATTTGCAATTGTGTACAGTGTATTTCCTGTGCCATTGCTATAAGCGATACTAGATGTTCTTCCTACCAAAAATTTCAGAACAAGGGTAGCGTCATTTGCACCCGGAGCACCGCTATGATCAACGTCACCGAACAGCCAGAAATCTATGTCCGGTATTGATTTACCGCTCTCAATGTTTATAATTTTTTCATCTGCCAGCACCGGTGCGGAATCAGTCCCTGTATTGATTTTTCCCCAGGCTTTGACCGATATTTTGTATTTACCTGGAGTGAGTCCCCTTACTTCAAAGCTTCCGTCCTCTTTAACAGGTATATCTCCTCCTACCGGAATTGTATAAGTAGTCAAATCTGTGTCATCATCATCGTAATGAGTCCACGGAGTACTCGTCTGACCTGCCGGTCTTCCGAATAAATTAACATATACAGTTTTATTGCCATACTGGCTGATGTCAACATTATTAAGTTTTCCGCTAACTGCAAAAGTTACATTTCCGCTTGTTATCAATTTCGATGTAGGATTCCATACCGATACGTAATCAGAAGAACTCTGTGCCCCATCGGGAGCGTAGTCAATGGACGTATAGCCCTTACCGTCATAACTCCAGTTGTCTCCATATGTATCATTATCAGCGGTATAGGCGAGACTATCTTCATCAATTATGAAAAATCTGAACGGCGTAGTTTCGGTAACATTCTTTGTTACTTCTAAAATGGCTTCAAGGTGGACAGCACTGTCTTTAAACGCGGTTATCTCTCTTATTTCGTTTCCGTTTGAGTCTTTCTCAGGCTCGCCGCCACATGATATTGTGAGAATGCCTACGTTCGGGTTTGTTGATGTTTTATAATATACATCACCGTCGGTACCCGCTACTATATTACCGGGGGTAGGCCACTGCTTATCAGTCGAGACTTTATCTATACCATGTTCTGTATCGTCAGTTTTTGCATACCACTTTGTTACTGTGAATAAGTTAATGTTGTAAAAAACTCTCAGATGAATTGCATTTAAATCAGTATTCAACTGGGGAATATTTATGTTAAGCTGAACCTTTTCCCCGTTTTTCAGTGAAGATATATAGGCAGTATCTGTCGCCGAAGTATCTGCCGCGCCGACTTTTGTTAAAGTGATTCCTCCGCCGGACACTACACTTACCGCACTTGCAACAACATCAAGCCCCTTATCTGCCGGCGGGACTATAATGCACGCAACAGCTATGGCAATTGCAGTAAAAAACGATACGATCTTTCTTTTTTTCATGGTTTCAAATCCTTTCATAGTAAATTTTACATTCATCCTTAAATGTTATGGGTTGGGGTTGAATACGGACGGATAGAACGCAAGGTAACGAAGTATCTGTGTAGCGTCTCTTTCGGTGGGCTTCGTACCGCCCTCCACGCAGGCAACAGACCTTGTATAATCGTCGTTGATCGAGCTCGGGAGACCGACTATGTATTTGAGTATCAGAGTTGCGTCGGCGGCGTTGCGATCACCGTTGCCGTCAACATCTCCCAGAAGGTTCAGCGAAAGATCCGCGTCGGTATTTCCGTAATCCGTTCCGACTGTTTCGATGCGCGGCTTGCAGCCCGCCACATCTATCTTCATGGTATATGTCACTCCGCCCTCGGTGTTGCTGAACAGGTATGTACCTTCGAGCTTTCCGGTCGTTCTGTTTCTGTTCAGTGTCACGCTTTGTTCGAACAGGGATCCGTCGCTTCCTGTAAGGCTGATCTGTGCAGTTTCGGACGCTGATGTCGGCAGGTTGAGCGAGATCTTTCCGGAGACGGGCGCTAAATTGTCAGCGACCTTGATCTGAACATCTCTCGTACTTGGTGTCCAGCTGAATCCGGTCTCCGTGTTGCTGACGTCTGCGCGTTTGAGACTTATGGCGGAATTTCCGAGTGCAGCCGTAGATTTCGCTCTGAATCCTGCAGTTACCGTAAGTCCGTAGCTCAGGTTGACGTTTGCGTTTGCGGCAACGACAATGGCGAAACCTTTCTGTGTGTCACTGTTTTTCATAGACGTACCGGAAGCGATCTGTGGCTCCCAGCTTGTCAGTTCAAACACATCGGGATCGAATCCCAATCTGATCTCGACGGTGTCCGCATAAGCGTTCATCTGCGGAACATTCACAATGACATCGAACGACTCGCCCTGTCTGACTGTGTTTTTTGTCGCCCCGATACCGTTTATTTCCGTCTCCGCGCCTGCGTCCACTGTCATATCCGGCACAGCACCAAGTCCACTCGGCAGCACTGTCATGCACAAGGCGGCGGCGAGGGCTGCGATATGGGGCAAAATCCTTTTTTTCCTCATTCAAAAATCCTTTCCTTTCTGCTGTGATATAATTGCACCGTTCTTTTAGTTCTATCAATTATATGCCGGGGTGACCGGAGTGTATCTGGCTTGTGTCAGATTTACTCATTTCGGAGCAAATTTGTACACAAGATGATTATTCATTTTTCATTATATCACCATTTTTTCATCTCGTCAACCAAAATTTTACCCATTTGTTTAATTTGTACAACACTTTCTGATTTATTTATCAATTACGACAATACTTTGCATACAAAAAAGGCTTCAATAAGGCTTTTGGACGGCATAAAGCTTAAATTGACATACGAATGACAATGTGCTTTAACGGCGGGAGGATATGATCCGGCTGTATTACGGGAACATTTATGCATATAACGGATCATTGGATACCGTGCAGTAAAAAATTGGCGTATATCTGTCAAAACAGGAGATATATGTTTACGTTTTCCCTGTCGCATAACATAATGCCCCGGAGCGGCTTCAACCGCTTCGGGGCAGCACCTGTATGCAGGAACGTTTACCCACGTTCCTTATTGTCATCATTACGCTGTTTTCAGCTTTCTTTTGCGAAGATGTGCTTTTTCACGGGCTCGACAGCATTCAGGAGCAAAAGACCGAGAACTCCGCAGGAGAGAACTTCGCCGGCTCCTACTGTGAGCATCAGGAACGGGATACCGTCCGGAAGTCCGTAAGCGTATGTAAGTACGAAGGGGATTATGAGCGTATTGGCAAGAATGGGAGGTACTGGCGCGAGCCATTTGCTCACATTTCTGCTGAGGTAGTATGTACCTACCGCGCCTATGAGCGTTGCAAGGCTCCCGAAAATAACGTCCCATATCGCTGCTCCCGTGATAAGGTTGGAAAGCAGACATCCGATAAAAAGACCCGGTATAGCCGCCGGCGTGAAATACGGGAGGACTGTGAGAGCCTCCGAGATACGGATCTGTATTGCTCCGCTCGCTAAGTCGAATGCTGCCACAAATACGGTCAGCACGGTGTAGAGTGCGGCTATGACAGCCGCGTGAGTGATGAAAAATACTTTGTTTTTCATTTTCCTTTCCTGAGGGCATGGCTGCCCTCTTTTCCTTTCGTAGTTTTGATCTGCGGCATCAGCCGCGGCGAGGATTTTGCGAACTCGCCTTTGTATTATTGAGCCGATCCGTCGTCAAGGTACATGACGCTGTCGGGTTCAACCATTAGTATAAAATCGTATGAATCCTGCAGTTCCTTTATGAATTCCGCGGTGGCATCGCCGTCAAGCGGCTCGTGGACTGCAAGGGCATACATATTGAAATTCTCGTAATCGTAAACGACTTCGAGGTCGTATTTGTCCGTTACTTCCCGCATCATCTCATCTGTGGTTTCCGGGTCAACTGATACGAGGAACACCTTATTTCCTGCGGACGCGGTAGTTTCAACCGTCTGCGCCGGGAGATGTATCTGTGTGATTTCGCCGACATGAGCGGTAATATCCGGTACAGCGGTCCCGGGGATAATGACGGGCACGGTTTCCGCCGGAGCATCGGCCGGATCTCCGCCGCCCTGCGCGGTACCTTCTGCTGCTTCGGCCGCACCGACGGCACTTTCACTGCCCTCCGCGAATGAAACAGTTACCTGTGTAGTTACCGAAGCTGCTGCGGTTTCTGCTGGAACTGCCGATTCCGCAGCAGTTCTGTCTTTGCAGCCGGACAAAGTTAATATAGCTGCAAGTGCAGCCGCCGTTATAACTGATCTTTTCATTGTTTTTTCTCCTTCCTTCCGGTTTCTGAAAATAACACTCTGCAGGAAGGAAAAAGGTTGCAGAAAATTTATCTGTACACCGGATCCGGCGCAAGAAGATCAGCCTTTCAGAGCGCGCTGTCCTATATCTTTGCGGTAATGCGCATTCTCGAAGCTTATCTCCGATACCGCAGAGTATGCCTTGTCAAGAGCGGAGCCAAGATCATCTGCGGTGGCTGTTACGCCGAGGACTCTGCCGCCGGCGGTAAGGAATGTGCCGTTTTCGAGCTTTGTGCCTGCATGGTAAACGTAAGCGGAGCCGTCCGCGAGCTGGCCGTTCTCGTCAAATCCGCTTATCGGCAGACCTGTCGGGTACTTTTCCGGATAGCCGCCGCTTGCCATAACGACACAGGCACAGCTGCCATTATACCACTCGATATCGAGCTTGTCAAGCTTTTCTTCGTATATCGCTTCGATTATGTCCGCGAGGTCGGTCTTTAAAAGCGGCAGCACCACCTGTGCCTCCGGATCGCCGAACCGGCAGTTGTACTCGACTACCTTCGCTCCGTTCGGTGTGAGCATAAGTCCGAAGTATAAGCAGCCCTTGAAAGGTCTGCCCTCTTTCTGCATGGCCTCGATAGTCGGCTTGAATATCTTCTCCATGCATTCTTCTGCTTTTTCCTTTGTATAGAGCGGATTTGGCGCTATCGTGCCCATTCCGCCCGTGTTGAGACCCTTGTCTCCGTCGTATGCGCGCTTGTGATCCATTGAAGACACCATAGGTTTGACTGTTTTGCCGTCGGTGAATGCAAGCACGGTAACTTCGGGGCCGGTCATGAATTCCTCAATGACGATCTCGCTGCCGCTTTTGCCGAACTTTCCACCTATGAGCATGGAGTTCACCGCGTCAACGGCTTCCTGCTCGTTCTGTGCTATTATAACGCCCTTGCCGAGTGCAAGACCGTCGCACTTGATGACCGCAGGGTAGCTGTTCTGCTGTTTTATGTAAGCTATCGCCTTGTCCGCGTCTGTGAATGTCTCGTAGGCTGCGGTCGGGATACCGTACTTCTTCATGAGAGACTTCGAGAAGACTTTGCTGCCTTCGAGAATGGCGGCATTTGCACGAGGACCGAAAGTTCTGAACCCTTTTTCGTTGAGCCTGTCAACCATCCCCATGACAAGCGGGTCGTCCGGTGTCACGAAAACATAGTCGGGGTGCAGTTTCTCCGCGAGCGCGACCATACCGTCGATATCCGTCGCCTTTACGGGGTGGCATTCCGCAAGCTTCGAGATGCCGCCGTTTCCGGGCGCACAGTATATCTTCCCGACTTTCGGGGACTGAGACAGAGCCTTTATTACTGCGTGTTCACGACCGCCGCCGCCTACTACGAGTATATCCATGTTATTATCCTTTCTTTTTTGCTTCACCATTTATGTACGGTGAGCTGTATCTGCACCGTCACCCCCGCCCTGCGGCGGGGGTGACGGCAAAATATGCTTATCGTTCAAGAACCGGCTGATGCCGTGGTCACTGCCATATATCTTCGAGGATCTCGTGCTGCACCTTTTTCGGAAAATGCCGCAGTACCGTGTTATACGCATGATCGCACAGGTCGCGCACAAGCTCATACGGGACTGTACCTGTGAGCTTCACCCGTACCGTGCATTTCCCGCCGCTCACACGTTCGCTCATGTCTTCGTGCATCAACAGCGATGTGTCGTTCCTGCCCTGCTCCGAGACTATTATAAGCGCGGCGTCTTCCGTTCCGTCCGCGATAAGCTCGCAGTACGGCTTTCCGTTCAGCATGAACCGTGTCACGCCCACAGTGTCGTCAAACTCCGTCTCCGTGCCCTTGAGAAGCTCAAGATGTCCGGTAAGTCCGGGGTAGATGTCTTTGCAGAAGCTCATTGTTCAGCTGTACCTCCCGTTGCTTCTATCTTCGCGAATTTTTTCACGCGTGAAAGATTGCCCAGCCAGAAAAATATATTTATCGTTCCGAACGTAGTGCCTATTATGCCCGCTATGCGGCTGTCGCTGTAATCTATCCGTCTGTTTGTTGCTAAGAAGCAGGCGGATTGTGTTGCCACGCGGATAACAAAGCAGGCGAATACCGCAGTCGTTACAGCGGGAAAGAGGATAGATTCAACAAACAACACAGGAGCCCATACAAACGGGAGCAGAAACATAAACATATACAACGGTACGAACATTATCATGCTCACGCCGTCGTTCGGCTGCGCAGTAAAAGCTATTACAAACGCCGCCGTGACCGCGCCGGGAATGAACGACGCTATAAGTCCTCCGCGCATATATACGCGCAGAATGCCGGTCTCGGGTGAGTTTATAAGCTTCGCGTCGGGCAGATCATGCAGCTTTTTGATATAAAGCACTGCCGAAAGTATGCCCACAAGAGTCAATAACAGCCCGATATAGCTCGTAATACCGTACCGACCGAGCCGGAGGTAAGTGCCTGTTCCGGTCATAAGCGCCGAAATTGTGGGCTGAAATAAAGCAAGAAAATGTTCAGACTTTGACATAAGCTTTCCTTTCACGCCGTCAGGCACTGCGCTTTCGCTTCCTTTGGCGTCCAAAGGAAGCGGGTACAGAGTTTGAGAGCAGGGCAGAGCCCTCTCTCATGCGACGCACAGCGGCACCGGCTCAGTGATGGAACAGTCTTATGCCCGTAAATGCCATAGCGATACCGTACTTGTTGCAGGTCTCGATAACGTTGTCGTCGCGGATAGAGCCGCCGGGCTGAGCTATGAACTCAACGCCGCTGCGGTGAGCGCGCTCGATGTTGTCGCCGAAGGGGAAGAACGCGTCGGAGCCTAAGGAAACTCCCTTCATGGTGGAGAGCCACTTCTTCTTTTCTTCGACTGTGAATACGTCGGGCTTTACCTTGAAGATGTTCTGCCAAGCGCCGTCAGCGAGAACGTCCATGTAGTCTTCACCGATATAGAGGTCGATAGCGTTGTCGCGGTCTGCGCGGCGGATGCTGTCAACGAACTGGAGCCCGAGCACCTGGGGAGACTGGCGGAGATACCAGTTGTCTGCCTTTGTGCCGGCGAGACGTGTGCAGTGTATGCGGGACTGCTGGCCCGCGCCGATACCGATAGCCTGACCGCCGCAAGCGTATGCAACGGAGTTGGACTGGGTATATTTGAGGGTTATCATGGCGATAGCGAGGTCGCGTTTTGCAGATTCGGGGAGATCCTTGTTCTCGGTGACTACGTTTGCAAACAGTTCGTCATTGATAACGAGCTCATTTCTGCCCTGCTCGAAAGTAATTCCGTACACCTGCTTGCGCTCAATGGGGTCGGGGGTGTAATCGGGGTCGATCTTTATGATGTTGTATGTGCCCTTGCGCTTGGTCTTGAGGATCTCAAGGGCTTCCTGCTCGTAGCCGGGAGCGATAACGCCGTCGGAGACTTCACGCTGTATCATCTTAGCTGTGGGAACGTCGCAAACGTCGGAAAGCGAGATAAAATCGCCGTAAGATGACATTCTGTCTGCGCCGCGTGCTCTTGCGTATGCACAGGCAAGGGGAGAGAGCTTTCCGAGATCATCTACCCAGTATATCTTCTTGAGGGTGTCGGTAAGCTCGATGCCTACTGCGGCGCCGGCAGGGGAAACGTGCTTGAATGACGTTGCAGCCGGAAGACCGGTAGCCTTTTTGAGCTCCTTTACGAGCTGCCAGCCGTTGAACGCGTCCATAAAGTTGATGTAGCCGGGCTTGCCGTTGAGAACTTCTATCGGGAGCTCTCCCTTTTCCATAAATATTCTTGAGGGCTTCTGATTAGGATTGCAGCCGTATTTTAATTCGAGTTCGTTCATATTTATTACCTCCGTTTTCAGCGCCTCCGCGCTTGTCTTACGCGGACGGCTTCAGCGCCTCCGCGCTTGTCCTACGCGGACGGCGGCAGGGCTGCGCGCCCTGCACCGCGGCAGCGTGACGCTGCACCCAATATTTTTTATACGTTTTTGTTTACGATCCGGGAATCGTATTTGCCAGTCTCGATGTCGATGTAGCGGGTGAAGAGGGAAACCTTGTTGTCCTTGTTGAGGTTGTCCCAGACGAGCTTTGTGAAGTCATCGAGAGAGAGATCCGGGATAACTACGCGCTTTGGTTCGCCCTCATAGCTCGGAAGCGGATCGCCTGCGCCCTTGTATGTGTGGATAAAGCGTCCCTCGCCGTTCTTGGGGCAGCTGTACGCGTATGTGTTGCGGATAGTGCATTCCGGGTCGCCGTCGAGGCTCTTGATGATATGCATAGCGTAATTCATGTTGCCGCCGTCCGCGTGCACGATGCCGGAGATGCGGGGAGTGAAGTTCGGCTTGTCGTCCTCGAACTCGCGGAAGCGCAGGGACTGCTCGAATGTCTGCTGCTTGTCCATCTGCTCGTAGATCGTGTCGGTCTGGTCGCCGTTGGTCACGATGGTCTTTGTGCCGAGCACCTTTACGGGAGCGTAGATTATAAGGTGGGGATCCACCATTTTCGACGGGTCAAACGCCTGGGTACGAATACCCTCGCCCTCTTCAACGAAAACGCGGTTGCGGCTGTTTTCGCTTCTTCCCATGATGAAATACGCGATGACCGCGTTCTTTCCGTCGGGAGACTTGCCGAGGATAATTCCGCGTCCGTGGTATTCGAGGCTGTTAAGTTCCTTTTCGATAGTGATAAGCTCCATTTTGAACTCCTTTCGTCATCTTTCGACAACAGCAATGCCGTTTTCGACCTTTATTTTTCCGTCGCAGAAGAGCCTTACCGCCTCCGGAAGTATCTTCCACTCCGCTTCTTCCATAACTCTTTTCTGCAGTATCTCCGGCGTATCGCCGTTCTTTACCTCTACCGGCTTCTGCAGTATTATCGGCCCGCCGTCGCATTCCTCGGTGACGAAATGCACAGTCGCGCCGGTTATCTTCACGCCTTTTTTCAGCGCTTCCTCGTGGACTTTAAGCCCGTAGTAGCCTTTCCCGCAGAACGACGGGATAAGCGCCGGGTGAACGTTTATCATCTTATACGGAAACGCCCCGCAGACCTGTTCATCGAGTATTGTCATGAATCCTGCATATACCACCAGGTCGGCTTCCGCTTCTTTAAGGGTTTCCACCATGGCTTTGCTGTAAGCGGCAATGTCGGGGTAAGCCTTTCGTTCGAGGACTTTCGTCTTTATGAAGTTGTCCTTAGCACGTTTGAGCGCATAGGCGTCCGGTTTGGACGAAATGACGCAGGTTATGCTGCCGTTTCCGAGCTCGCCGCGCTTCTGAGCGTCTATGAGGGCTTGCAGGTTCGTCCCGCCGCCCGATACGAGTACCGAGATGTTTGTCATTCTCTGCTCCTTTAAGATACTGTGGGAAATTTACGGGCGCTGCACCTGCTTCGGGCGCAGCGCCCTTGTTCTTACTTTATTATAATAGCCTTGTCGGACTTGTCTATCGTGCCTATCCTGCACGCCTTGCAGCCGTTCTCTCCGAGAATGCTCACAGCCTTGTCCGCGTCTTCCGCCGGTACGACTATGGACATACCGATACCCATGTTGAAGGTATTGAACATATCGTGCTCGTCAATGCCGCCGCGCTCCTGAAGAAGCTTGAAGATATAAGGCACTTCCCAGCTTCCCTTGTCGATGACCGCGGTGAATCCGTCGGGTATCGAGCGCGGGATATTTTCGTAGAAGCCGCCGCCGGTGATGTGGCTTATCGCCTTTACCCGGACCTTGCTTATGAGGTCGAGGACGGGCTTTACATACAGGTTTGTCGGTGTCAGAAGCGTCTCGCCCAGTGTTCTTCCGTCCGGAAGCTTCTCGTCGAGCACTTCGCGCTTGTCTATGCCGAATACCTTTCGTACAAGGGAGAAGCCGTTGGAATGTACGCCGGAAGAAGCAAGACCGATGATTGCGTCACCGGACTGCACCTTCGAGCCGTCGATTATTGCTTTCTTGCTTACTATGCCCACGGAGAAGCCGCCTACATCATACTCATCTTCGGGCATAAGACCCGGGTGCTCCGCAGTCTCACCGCCTATGAGGGCACAGCCGGACTCAACACAGCCGTCGGCGATGCCTTTTACGATGGACGCGATCTTTGCGGGCTCGTTCCTGCCGCAGGCTATATAATCAAGGAAGAACAGCGGTTTTGCGCCGCAGCAGATTATATCGTTGACGCACATTGCGACTGCGTCAATACCTATCGTGTCGTGCTTGTCGAGCAGGAACGCGAGCTTTATCTTTGTTCCTACCCCGTCGGTACCGGAGACGAGCACAGGATCATCGTATTCTTTCGGGTCGAGCTCAAAGAGACCTCCGAACCCGCCTATGCTGTCGATAGCACCTTTGATGCGGGTGCGCTCAACGTGTTCCTTCATGAGGCGGACTGCCTCATAACCCGCGGTAACGTCAACGCCCGCAGCTTTATAGCTTTCGGAATGACTGTCTTTCATAAGATATCCCTTTCTTGCCTGACTTATTTGCGGCCGCGGCAGAGCCGCAGCATATCCGATCAGTGTCGGTCTGACCCCGGCGGTTTATTCTTTCCCGTTCCAACAGTATGTGCAGAGTCTTCCCTCGGGGAGCCCCACCGCTCTTACCGTGCCGGGGAGAGACTGGAATTCCAGAGATGTGAGCTTGAGCCTGCGGCAGATCTCGTCCCGCAGTATGCGTCCGCGCTCGGTGGAGGAATCGCTGTATTCGGCGATGTACTTCACTCCCTCATCGCCCTCTTTTTCCTGAATGATCTGGCGGGCTATGAGGTCGAGCTCGGAGTTGCTCCGCGAGAAGTTGAGGTACTTGCAGCCGAACATTATCGGCGGGCAGGCAGATCTCATATGTACTTCCTTGGCGCCGTTCTCGTAGAGAAATTCCACCGTTTCGCGCATCTGAGTGCCGCGCACGATACTGTCGTCAACGAACAGCAGCTTCTTTCCCTCGATAAGCTCATGCACCGGTATGAGCTTCATTTTTGCGACCCTGTTGCGCATAGCCTGGGTCTGGGGCATGAAGCTTCTCGGCCATGTGGGGGTGTACTTGATGAAGGGTCTTGCGAAGGGTATGCCGCTCTTGTTGGCATATCCGATAGCGTGGGGAATGCCGGAATCCGGTACGCCGCAGACGTAATCAACGTCCGGGAGACGACCGTTCTTGATATCCGTCTCCGCCATGATCTCGCCGTTCCTTGCGCGCATGACCTCAACGTTCACGCCCTCGTAAACTGCATTCGGATAGCCGTAATAAGTCCACAGGAACGTGCATATCCTCATATTGTACGAACCTTCCGAGAGCGTCTCACAGCCGTCTGCGGTGAGCTTTACGATCTCTCCGGCAGCCAGTTCCTTGCAGGTCGAATAGCCGAGTTTCTGATACGCGAAAGACTCGAAGGAGAGGCAGTACCCGTCGTTTCGCTTGCCTATGACGATGGGTAGCCTGCCCTGCTTGTCCCGGGCTGCGATTATGCAGTCCTTGGTCATGATTATGAGGGTGAGGGTGCCTTTGATCTTCTGCTGGGCATACCGGATACCGTCGGTAAAGTTGTCCTTCTGTGCGATAAGAGCGCCGATAAGAGCGCTGGAGTTGATGTTTCCGCTGCTCATTGACTCAAAGTTCGCGCAGCCGTTCTCAAGCAGCTCATTGTAAAGCTCGGCCGCGTTATTGATGATGCCGACGTTGCAGATAGCGTAAAGTCCGAGCTTTGATGTCACGAGGATAGGCTGGGGGTCGCTGTCGCTGATGCAGCCTATACAGAGCTTTCCGCGGATACCCGCGGCGTCTGCCTCGAACTTCGTTCTGAACGGCGAGTTCTCAATACTGTGAATGCTTCTCTGGAAGCCGATCTCGGGATCGTATGCAGCCATACCGCCGCGTCTTGTTCCGAGGTGAGAGTGATAGTCTGTTCCGAAGAAAACATCGGAGATGCAGTCGTTATGCGATATTGCACCGAAAAATCCGCCCATAAGTTATCCAAACCTTTCCGCTGTATAAATGCGTTTTTATGAATGCGTGAACTACCGGGGAGATCATTCGCCGAAGATGCGTCTTCTGATCTCCTTGTAAGCGTCCTCAACGCCGCCCATATCTCTGCGGAAGCGATCCTTGTCGAGCTTCTCGTGGGTCTTGGAATCCCAGAAACGGCAGGTATCGGGAGAGATCTCGTCTGCGAGGAGTATCTGACCCTTGAAGCGGCCGAATTCGATCTTGAAGTCGATGAGGTCTATACCGATCTCCTTGAAGTATTTGAGCATGAACTCGTTTACCTTGAAAGCGTACTTTGCAATTGTATCGAGCTCTTCCTTCGTAGCGATGCCGAGGGCGAGAGCGTAGTAGTCGTTGATGAAGGGATCGCCGAGGTCATCGTTCTTGTAGCTGTATTCGAGGATAGGTGTGAGCAGAGCCTTGCCCTCTTCAACGCCCATTCTCTTGGAGAAGCTTCCTGCGGCCACGTTTCTGATGATGACTTCGAGCTGAACGATCTCGACTTTCTTTACGAGCGTCTCACGGTCGCTGAGTTCCTTTACGAGGTGGGTGGGCACGCCTTCCTTTTCAAGCAGACCGAACATATAGTTGGTCATCTTGTTGTTGATGACGCCCTTGCCTTCGATAGTTCCTTTCTTCAGACCGTTGAATGCTGTGGCATCGTCCTTGTAGGATACGATAACGAGATCGGGGTCATCTGTCGCGAAGACCTTCTTTGCCTTTCCTTCGTAGAGCTGTTCTTTCTTTTCCATAGTGCTGTCCTTCCTTTTTTGAATTATTCTTTGGCTTTATCGCTTATCCCGTCCGGAGTTTTACGGCTCCATACGGAATTTATTTATATTTCTTTTGCAGTCTCCTGCATCTTCGCGTCCGCGGCGAGGTTTTTCCTGTGCTGTTCTTCCTTGAAATCCGCGAACTTTCGCGCGAGCTCGTCATCGGAAACGGCAAGGATCTGGACTGCGAGATAACCGGCGTTTGCAGCGCAGTCGATACCTACGGTTGCAACGGGAACTCCGGGGGGCATCATAACGGACGAGAGCAGGGAATCCACGCCTTCAAGCGCCTTTGCCTTGACCGGGAGTGCTATTACCGGCAGGGTGGTGTTTGCTGCAAGCGCGCCGGCGAGGTGAGCCGCCATACCTGCGGCGCCGATAAGTACACCGAAACCGTTTTCACGGGCATTTCTTGCGAATTCTCCGGCTTCGGCGGGGGAGCGGTGAGCCGAGAAAACGTGGATCTCGAAGGGTACACCGAACTGTTTGAGGACTTCGGCAGCCTTTCTTACTACGGGGAAGTCACTGTCGCTTCCCATTATTACTGCAACTTTTTTCATGATTCTGATCCGCACCCGGCGAGTGCGCAGCTCCTTTCGGGGAAAAAATTGGTATATACCATTTAAATATATATTACAATACAACATATTGACGATCTGAGGGAGATGTCACAAAATGTTGTATCACGCCGTTTGAAAAAACTACACCTCTATTTTACAATATTTCACATTTAAATTCAAGCATTTTCGGAAAATAAATTCAACATTTTTTCATTCTGCGCCAATATCAAAACAGTGATATTGCACAAGAGGGGGGTGTTGAAAACTTTGTTGAAAGTTGGTTTAAAGTTAAAATTAGGTAAATTTAAGCGCAAAAGACATAAATATTACTTAATATTTAGGATAAAAGCGATTACAAAGTTATTACAATTTAGTGCAGAATTACATCGAAAACGATTACAAAATTGATGTTAAATTTTTCGTGCATAATTGCTAAAACAAGCTTGTCGGGTTTGAAATAATAAAGTTATACAAACTAATCAAAGCTAAAACATTTCAAAAATCAAAGCCCGGAAAACCTTTATAAATCGGCACATAAATCAAGATGTACTTCACAAATCCGGAAAAATATGCCTGAAAAAAACAGTCTATGTCAAAATGTACAAAAATTTACGGTTAATATACAGCCTGTAAACGATTTCCGAATTTTGGCCAGAAAATTTTTGAAAAAAAGACTTGCAAAACCGTAAAATTTGTGATATAGTTACAAATGAAATTGCGGGACGTGATTTAAGTACCGCGTCCGACGGCAATTTAAAATCATTGAGAGGTCATATTGAATGACCGCGATCTTTTTGGAGGAAAGAACTATGAAGAAAAGAATTATGTCCGCTCTTCTCGCTTCCGCAGTTATCCTGTCGGTAGCAGGATGCGGCAACAACAGCACTGCTTCCACAACAACAGCTGCTGCAACCACAACAGCCGCTGCAGCTGGCAATGACACAACAGCAGCAGCAGAAACAACAGCAGCTCCCGCTAACGACGCTGATGAGACAGCTGCTCCCGCTCCCGCTGCTGATGAGGGAACAACATTCAACATCTACGCTTGGAACGAAGAGTTCAAGGGCTTCTTCGAGAAGTATATGCCCGGCTATGATGCAGACGCTAAGACACTTAACGGTGTTAAGGTAGTTTGGACGATCAATCCTTCCGATGACGGTGTTTACCAGGATAAGCTCGACCAGGCTCTCCAGGCTAACGCAACAGCTTCCGCTGATGACAAGGTTGATATGTTCCTTGCTGAGGCTGACTACATCCTCAAGTACACAGATTCCGATTACACAATGGATATCTCTCAGATCGGTCTTTCTCAGGTTGACACAGAGTACCAGTACACAGTATCTGCTGCTTCCGACTCCAACGGCAAGATCAAGGGCGTATCCTTCCAGTGCTGCCCGTCCGCTCTTATCTACAGAAGATCTATAGCTAAGGACGTTCTCGGTACAGACGATCCCGCTGAAGTTCAGGCTCAGCTCGATTCTTGGGATAAGTTCGACGCAACAGCTGCTAAGGCTAAGGAACTCGGCTACTACATGACAGCTTCCTTCTGCGAGACATACCGTGTATTCTCCAACAACGCTACATCTCCTTGGGTAACAGGCGGCCAGCTTGCTATTCCGGACGTTGTTAACCAGTGGATCGACCAGGCTGATACATACCTGAAGAACGGTTATACACTCACAGCAGGCATTTGGGATGACGAAAAGAACGCTCAGATGTTTGCTGACGGTAAGACAATGTGCTTCTTCGGACCTGCTTGGTACTTCAACTTCTGCATGGGCAATGCAAAGGATCCCGATAAGGGCTGCTACGGCGACTGGGCTATCACAAAGGGCCCGCAGGCTCACTTCTGGGGCGGTACATGGATCCTCGCAGCTACAGGTACAGACAACGGTTCCCTCGTTGCTGACGTTATGAGAGCATTCACAGAGAATGAAGAAGTTTGCGAAAACCTCGTCAAGAACGAAGGTCAGTTCACAAACAACAAGACTGTAAACGCTAAGTTCGCTGAGGATCCCGACTATGGTAACGCATTCCTCGGTGGTCAGAACGATGTTGCAGTATTCAGCAGCATGACAGACGATATCAAGTTCCAGAACAACACCATCTACGATCAGCTCCTTAACGAAGGTATCCAGACCTACATCAAGGACTACTTCGTAGGCGCTTGCGATAAGGACACAGCACTTGCTAACTTCTACGGCTATGTAAACGAGAAGTATCCTGCAGTTCAGACTCCGTGAGTGGTCTGAAAGATCATAAAAACGAATAATTGCTGATCAGAGAGGCGAGGCAAGCAACTTGCCCCGCCTCTTGATTAACAAAAAAATCAGATTATGAGAGGATAACGGCTTATGAGTTCGACAACACAAACTGCACCGGTAAAGCACAAGTCCATAAGCTATGCAAAGTGGGGCTATCTTTTCATCGCTCCGTTTTTCATTGTTTATATAACGTGTTCGCTGATACCGCTTCTTTCCACCTTCTACAACAGCTTTTTCGAGAACTATATGGACGGTCTCAAACAGATAGGACCGAACTTCGTAGGACTCGATAACTATGTAACGCTTTTTACACCCAGAAATGACGGAACTATCGAGATCATGAAGTACGCCGGAAACACAATGATAATGTGGATCATGGGCGCTATACCTCAGATCGTTTTCGCCCTCCTTCTTGCGGTTATTTTTACAAGCGAGAGAATGAAGATAAAAGGTCAGGGTTTCTTCAAGACCGTTATCTATATGCCTAACCTGATAATGGCATCCGCGTTCTCGATGCTGTTCTTCACACTGTTCTCCAACGTAGGACCTATCAACCAGATAATCACTGCAACAGGCGGACAGGTATTCGATTTCTTCAACAACGTATGGTCGGCAAGAACGATCATCGCGTTCATCAACTTCCTTATGTGGTTCGGTAACACCACGATCCTCCTCATGGCAGGTATCATGGGTATCGACCAGTCACTCTTTGAAGCAGCCGCTATCGATGGTGCAAAATCGTCTCAGGTATTCTTCAAGATCACTATCCCGCTTCTTATGCCTATCATAGTTTATGTCGTTATCACTGCCCTCATAGGCGGTCTCCAGATGTTCGATGTACCGCAGATCATTTCTGCAGGACGCGGCGTTCCGAATAACACGACAAAGACTCTGGTAATGCAGCTCAACAGCTATATCGGTACAAGTAAGAACTACGGTATGGCGGGTGCAGTGTCCGTAATGCTCTTCATCATTACAGGCATACTCAGCTTCATCGTATTCAGATTCACTGAACCGAAAAAAGAGAAAAAGGGAGGTAAGAAGTAATGCCGAGCAAAATGGAATACATAGATAAAGGCAACAAGACAACGCTCTTTATCTCAAGACTTGTTTCTTATATCTTCCTTGTATTTGTAACTATACTCAGCTTGTTCTCTTTCTACCTGCTGATAATCAACGCTACACGAAGCAATGCACAGCTCCAGGCCGGCTTCGAGGTACTTCCGAAAGAGCACTTCTTCGATAACCTCGTAACTGCTTGGAACGATACGAGTATATTCTTCCTTCCCCAGGGTATGCTCAACAGCTTTATCGTAGCAGCGTTCACCTGTATCCTCACCACCTACTTCTCGGCTATGACGGCATACGGCGTTTGCGTATATGATTTCGCGGGCAAGAATGGTATCCATAAGTTCATCATTCTTATCATGATGATCCCGACACAGGTTTCCGCACTTGGTTTCGTACAGCTCGTAAATCAGCTCGGACTTACGAACACATACTGGCCGCTCATCATACCGGCTATCGCGGCTCCTGCGACCTACTTCTATATGAAGCAGTATATCGACAGTACGCTTCCTCTCGAAATAGTTGAAGCAGCGCGTGTTGACGGCTCCAATGAGTTCAGAACATACAACTTCATCTGTATGCCTATCCTGAAGCCGGCTATCGCGGTTCAGATGATATTCGCATTCGTGGCATCGTGGAACAACTTCTTCACACCTGCCCTCATCCTCGACAAGAAGGAAATGTACACACTTCCTATCATGCTCTCCATCGTTCGTTCTCGTATCAACTCTCAGGCGGGCGATATGGGTGAGGTTTACATGATAATCCTCCTTGCGATCATTCCTGTCGTTATCGTTTATCTCTTCCTCTCGAAGTTCATCATCGGTGGTGTAACTCTCGGAAGCGTTAAGGGCTAATAACACAAACAAAGTGTCCCGGCGGAGTTTTCCGTCGGGATTTTTGTGTTTTGTGGACTTTTTTCATAAAAAGTATTGAAAATGATATGAAAATATGTTAAAATAAAATATATATAGTATTTTCAGACTGGAATTATTCGGGCATCGGGCGGTTTTGCAGTCCGAAGCCGGCAATTTCCGAACGGAGGTGCATTCTGTGAAACGCGGTGATTATATATCCTGGGACGAGTACTTCATGGGTATCGCCCTGCTCTCGGCTCAGAGAAGCAAGGATAACAACACGCAGGTCGGAGCCTGCATAGTAAATTCAGATAAAAAGATCGTTTCCGTCGGTTATAACGGAATGCCCACAGGCTGTGCGGATGACGATATGCCCTGGGAACGGAGCGCGGACAGCGTCCTCGGCACAAAGTACCCCTTCGTGTGCCACGCCGAGCTCAACGCGATCCTTAACAGCAATATCCCCTCTCTCAGCGGCGCAACGCTCTATGTTACCCTCTTTCCCTGCAACGAATGCGCCAAGGCGATTATCCAGTGCGGTATAAAGCGCGTGGTCTATCTCGACAATAAGTACGCCGATTCCGACGAAGTGAGAGCCTCCGCGCTTATGTTCGGCAAATGCGGGATAACGGCGGAAAAGTATGAAGTCACCGGCAGAAGTCTTACGATAAATTTGTAAAAGAGAGAGAAAATGAAGAATAGAAAAACAATTGCAGTGATCGTGGGAACGACGGACGGCTTTTTCCACAGCAAGTGTCTTGCCGGCATAATACGTCAGGCAAAGCAGCTTGACTATAATGTTGCGGTCTTTTCCGTCTTCACTATCAGCGACGACAGAACCAAACACCAGCACGGTGAAGAGAACATATATACTCTGCTGCGTTCCGACTGCATAGCCGGAGCGGTGTTCGTTGATTATTCGTTCTGGGCGGATACGGTAAGGCAGAAAGTGCTTGATCTGATATGCTCGATACCGAATTTCAACATGGTATTTTTCGATAACGAGGGTGCCCGCGGATTTGAAGGCATCTTCACCAATGACCGTGCGGGCTTCGCCCAGGTCGTGGATCATCTCATCGAAAAGCACGGGTATAAGAAAATATACTGTCTTACCGGCCAGAAAGAGTACCCTATATCGCATATAAGAGCTTCGGGTTATCTCGATTCCATGAAGAGACACGGGCTCGAAGTCAAGGATAACTATGTTATTTACGGTGACTTCTGGACTATGCGGGCTACTAAGCTTGCACAGGAGATCGCCGACAAAGAGATCGAGTGGCCGGAAGCTGTGGTCTGCGTGAACGACAAATCCGCGGTCACACTTGTGGACGAGCTTCTTCATCGCGGGATAAGAGTACCGGAGGATATCGCGGTAGCAGGCTATGACCTCGGGCAGGAATCTATCACAAACGACCCGTCCGTTACGTCATGCACCAGACCTGATATGTACACCGGGGAGCGGTGTGTTTGTGTCCTGCACAAGAACGCGACCGGCGAGGAGGTATTCCCGGAGGCTGCGGACGAGGGCATTTTTGTCAGCGGAGAGAGCTGCGGCTGTCACCGCGATGTTGCTTTCGCCCATGATTACAATTATATAAAGCGCCTTGAGCAGGATTCCGAGAATGAATTCCGCCTTGTGTATATGCAGGAGTCCCTCATGGCAACGGATACGCTCGATGAATTCACACGCTGGCTCTATTCGCATATTTACCTGATAAGAAACGCGTCCTGTGTGGCGCTGTGTCTAAACAAGGACTGGAACCTTTTTGTTGAGGACGACAACGCGTATATCCGCGACGGATACCAGAAAGAAATGAGTGAAGTGCTGTTCTGGGAGGACGGCGGCGAGAGCCCGGGAACTTCATTCGACGTTTCCGACCTTTATCCGCCGGGAATGCTTCTTGAGGACAGGCCTGTGGCGTGCTTTTTCAACGCTGTGCATTTTGAGGACAGATGTCTCGGGTATCAGGTCCTCAGATTCGCAAACGATGAGACTGATTATCCCGAAAGCGGCTATCATACATGGATCTCAAGTCTCGGCGTTTCGCTCGAATATCTGAGAATGCAGGGCAGAATGCAGCTCATGTACAACCGCGCGTTTGCGAACTCTATACGCGACGGCATGACCGGTCTTTACAACAGACAGGGATATGAGATGTACTCGAAGGACGTGTTCCGCGCGGCAAAAGAGCGGGGAACGCGGCTGCTGGTAGTGGTTGCGGATCTTGATAATCTCAAGTACATCAACGACAGCTTTGGTCACTCCGAGGGCGACAATGCGATCACGGTAGCGGCGCGGGCGCTCCAGACCTGCTGCGGCAACGGAGAGTACTGTGTGCGCTCCGGCGGCGATGAGTTCATAATCTTCGGAACATACGATTATGACAACGCTATCCCGATCTTCTACCGGAGCCGTATAGACGGTTATCTTGCAAGATACAATTCTTCTTCGGAAAAGCCGTACAATGTGGGAATGAGCACAGGGTTCTTCATCGACTACGTCGATGATTACGAGAATATTGACAAGTGCCTGAAAATAGCGGACGAACGTATGTATGCAAACAAACTCGCCCGCAAAAAGGGCAGGATATGACAATAACACAGGACATCCTGACTACAGGATGTCCCTTTATTTTAGCAATTATTTCAATTAATAAACAGTCCGTTTCAGCAGAAAATAACAATGTCCGGCGAGCATAATGAATTTGCCGGGCTGTGGTGAAAGCCACAAGGAGAACCGGAACGGAGGACGTTTATGAAAAGAAAAATGACGGCGCTTTTAGCCGGTGCATATATCGCTTCACAGTTAAGTCTCGGTGCAGTCGCTGCACCTGCCGGTGACGGTGCGGCGGACGGAGCCGGAGATATCATCGGCAACATCGGAGAAGGCGCGGGAGACGTGCTGGACGGCATCGGCGACGGCATCTCCGATGCTGCGGACGGGATCGGTGACGCAGCCGGTGAAGTGCTTGACGGAGCGGGTGACGCGGCAGAGGAAATAACCGGGAATGACCCCGACGACGATGAAGTGATCGTGAACGACGATGAGGACGATGATATCGCCGAAGCTGACGAACCTGACGGTATCGCGGAAGTGACGGACGACGACGATGTTGACGACGAGCTGACGGAAGACGATGATGACAGGGCGTATGAGATCGAGATGTACTCGAACGATAAGAACAGCAGGAACCCTGCTACCGGCGGGCTCCCGTTCATGACGGCAGGGCTCGTGGCAGTGACAGCGGCAGGCGTTGCATACCTCACAAAAAAGCGTAATATCGAGAACGGTCAGGATCGGTAATGAATGCAGGGAAAAAGCCTTTGCGTGATTTGATGCGCGCGGAGGCTTTTTTCATTTGCGGCTGTCAAGCCAGCTCACCAAAGAGCTTGCGCGCTGTCTTTACAGACGGCACAAGGGCTGAGTGCCCTTGACCTGCGGCAGCGTGACGATGCGCCCATTTTTTTATTTTACCTGTTGACAAAAGTGGAGATATGTGTTATAATATGTTCAGTTAGCAGAGGCTAACATCTTGCAAGGAGGTCATATTATGACGGAGATCATAACTGCGGCCGCGATAGGCGCGTCATTCGTGTTCGTTTCGGACAGAATAAAAACCAAGCTCCTTAATGTGGCTGCCGAAAAAAATGCAAAGGCAAAGTGACCTGTTCGCATATAAGCGATAAACAACCATAAGACCGATAAAGCGTCCGACTGTGCGTAAGTGCGGCCGGGCTCTTTATTTTTGCGATTTTTGCTTGCAATAGCGGCAATAATATGATAGAATAGTCATTGAAAATATTCGGGCGGTGAGTATATGGGAAAAAGAGTAGGGATCCTTGATGAAGTCCGCGGTATAGCGTATATCGCAATGATACTGTACCACGCGTATTACGATATCGTGTTCGTGTACGGGGTCGATCTTCCGGACGCGGCAGACGCGGTGATGCGTTTTATCCAGCCTTTTATTGCAGGCACGTTCATTTTTGTTGCGGGCGCTTCGTCGGTCTATTCCGGAAACAATTTCAAGCGCGGAGCAACATACTTCTTTCTTGCAATGGCGCTTACATTCGTGACTGCGGTGGTGATGCCGTCGGAGATCATCATTTTCGGCGTGCTGCACTTCCTCGGTATCGCGGCTATGATCTACGGATTTATCGGCAGGTACACAGAGAAGATCCCGTGGCTGCCGGGCATGATACTGTTTGCGCTGCTTTTCGCGGCGGCGTTCAATATCCCACGCGGTTTCATAGGGTTTGAGGGGATACTGTCGGCGGATATGCCCGATATCCTCTACGGTCACTACTGGCTTTTCCCGCTTGGGTTCGTGTCATCGGGGTTTTACAGCGCGGATTACTTCCCGCTCATACCGTATCTGTTCCTGTTTCTTGCAGGCTCGTCCCTCGGCGTGTATTTCAGATCAAACCGTGCACCGAAGGGGTTTTACATGACGCGGTTCTCCGGAATGTCGTTCCTCGGGCGGCACGGGCTCTGGATATATATGCTGCACCAGCCGGTCCTCATTCTTATCCTTGACCTTTATTTCAAGCTCACCGGCGGGAACACGGTATTCCTCTGAGCCGGAAACTTGCGGCGCGTTTCTGTTCATTCCACTGTCCCGGCGGTGGAATGAACGTTTTTCTTATTCCGGAGCGCCGGATATTATCAATACAGCCCGTATATTTAATGTCTGCTCATCAACCGCGAAAAGTCTTCATAGCGCAGCTTGAAGGCTTTTCACGGTTGCAAAAGTGCAAGGAAAATTTATATATTTTAAGATTTTCCTTGCACTTTTGTTCGTCCGAAGGACGAAATGAGCTTGAC
>JAGBMA010000090.1 GCA_017635095.1 Ruminiclostridium sp.
ACCGACCGGGAAGCGCTTACGGCAGAAATGGGGAAACTTGTCAGAAATTGTACGTAAACTGAACGTAAAAAAATCACAACAGGCTTTGTTGTGATTGCTTCAATCTTATGGTACGAATGTTGAATAATGATCTGTGATTTGTGTTTTGGGTATGCAGCCCTCACAAGGTAGCTACTCCTGCGATAACAAAGGCAAATATTTAATCGAACCCTTGCTTGCCGCTTACAACAATTATATCGGCAGAAATGTCTGAAACTTTAGCGATAAGATGAATTATTTTCAAAGTTTGTGCAAAGCAAACAATATAATCGCTCGTTTTTGTGCAATATATACACAAAATGCCATATTTTTCCTCATTCGTACCATAAGATTGAAGCAATCACAACAAAGCCTGTTGTGATTTTTTTACGTTCAGTTTACGTACAATTTCTGACAAGTTTCCCCATTTCTGCCGTAAGCGCTTCCCGGTCGGTGTGTATATAGTAATCTGCTGTTGTGTGGTAGCTTGCGTGACCGATGATCTTCTGTAATCGTTCGGGCTGCATACCGGCAGCCACTGACAGTGAAGCAAAAGTGTGCCGTGTGCTGTGCGGTGTCAAGTGTCGTTCTGATCTGAATACTATCTTGTGATGTTCATCCATATAAGCATCTACCATACCCAGCCTAATTAGCGTTACATAGAATACATTTGTACGGAATGAATGTTCAGTAAACGGAAACAGACGATTGCCAGGCGCTGTATTTCTTGCCCACTCCTGCACAAATCGCTTTATTTCCGGTATCTGAGCAGGAAACGGCACTATTCTGTTCTTTCCCGCCTCGGTCTTTTCTCCGCCGATAATGTACCCTTCGTCAATAAAAACACTATCTGTTGTGAGTGCGGTCATTTCCCCAATACGAAACCCCATATATATCATTACAAGAATAGCTCGCACATTTCTGTCATCGGAATGTTTCCAAAGCTTCGCTATCTGTTCTGCCGAAAAGATCATCTTTTCGGCTTTTTCCTTTTTGGGAAGCTTAACGAATTCAGCATAATTTTTGTCAATAATGTCATTCTCCATTGCATACCGACACAGTGCCTTAGCGAGCACCTTAATTCCCCGTGAAACCCCTGCCCCTTCGTGTTCATTTACGATATTCTGAAAATGAATAGCTCTTACTTCCGACATCTTCATATTGGCGATGGATGCGAAATGCTTCCAGTTGGAGCGATAGCAATCGGCCGTTTTCTCAGCAATATGCCCGAAATGCGTTTGTGACCACATTTCGTATATTTCACGCACAGATACATTAAATAATTCCGGGCAACCTCTTCCTATGTAATCTGCAATCGCTTTCTGCGCACATTCTAAAGAGGGGTATGCTCCGAGATACTTTCGACCTTTACCGTCTGCATTAGCAGGCGCATGAGCAATATACGGATTCTTATAGCGCTTATCTACGCTGATCGTTCCGGTTCCGTGCACTCGCTTATGCGGGCGTATCTTTCGCTGTAATTTCTGCTTTTTCCCGCAGTTTGGACAGTATAACGCGCCGTCTGTTATTTCCTTATGACATTTTATACAAATCATTATGGTCTCCTTTATTTTAACATTCTATTTTTTAGAATTCAGTATAACATTTTCCACAACCGAATGAGAAGTCGTTTCTCCCCAAAATTGACAAATGTTTGAACCGTAATCATGAAAATGCTGAAATAAAATTACGTACAATATTACGCACAATTGAAAAGACAAAGTGTTATATATCAATAATAGTATTCTTGCAAATACTTTTTCTTTATGTTATAATACCCTCAATATATCGGGGGTGTTATTGTGGCAAAAAGGAGCAGTACAAGCGACCTTGAACAGAAGATATGGGACGCTGCCTGCATAATGCGCGGGCATATCTCCGCAAGCGATTACCGGAAGATCATCATCGGGATACTCTTTTTGAAATTTCTGTCCCTCGGAGAAACAAATATATCTGTACCGCCGAGAGCCGAATGGGACTATATAATCTCGGAAGAAGATTCGGACAAAATCGGGGAAAAATTAAACTCGGCTATCATATCCATTGAAAATACCAATCCTGCATTATCCGATGTTCTTCCGCGAAATTATGCGGATGGTGCTCTTGATAATACGATACTATGGGACGTTGTAAAGCTATTCGACGATGTTAAGCTGGACAAAGCCGGCTATGGCAAGGACTTTCTCGGCAGAATGTACGAAAACTGCATTGCCGAATTTGCCGCATACGAGGGCAAAAAGGGTGGAGAATACTTTACACCGCCGAGTATAGTTAAAACTATCGTTTCGATATTGCAGCCGCACGGAGACTGCTCGATTTATGACCCTTGCTGCGGGACGGGCGGTATGTTTGCGCAGTCCGTGGATTACCTCAAAGCAAATCAAGAGGACGTATCACAAATTCGCATATATGGTCAGGAAGCCAATGCCGATACATGGAAAATGGCTAAGATGAATATGGTCATACACGGATTTAACGCTGATCTCGGCGACAGGAACGCCGACACATTCACCAATGATCTTCACGGCGACCTTAAAGCCGATTTTGTACTTGCAAATCCGCCGTTCAACTATAACTACTGGTCACAGGAAAAGCTGCTTGATGACAGGCGCTGGATATACGGGCTTCCGAGCAGATCAAACGCCAATTATGCCTGGCTCCAGCACTGCATTTATCACCTTAACGAACGCGGCAGAATGGGAATCGTTCTATCAAACGGAGCTTCTTCGGAGAAAAATCTCGGTGTCGCAGATATACGGCGAAAAATAATTGAAGACGACATTGTTGAAGGCATTATCTCCATGCCGTCAAATCTATTTTACAGCATTCCTTTTCCGGTCACAATATGGTTAATAAACAAGGATAAGGAGCAGCCCGGAAAAACTCTTTTTGTAGAAGCAAAGGATATGGGAACAAAAGTTGTCAAGAGCCACCGGGAGATTACTGAGGAAAACATACAGCTCATTGCAGGCACATTTGAGCAATTCCGGCACGGCGGTCTTGATGATAAATCCGGCTTCTGTACTGTAGCAACGACCGATATGATAGCTACCAAAAACTTTGACCTTAATATCGGTAATTATATCACAACGAATACCGATACCGTTTCCGATGAAGAATTCAGGGAGCGCATGACCGAGCTGTCAAGCGAATGGTATTCGCTTGAAAAACAGACCGCAAATATTCATGACAGGATCATCAGAAGTTTCTCAAAATTAGGGATAGATGTATTAAAATGAAGATAAAAGACCTCGGAACTATTATAAAAGGCAGAACGCCCCCGACCGGAGCGCAGGAATACTGGAACGGCGATGTTCCGTTTGTCACGACAAAAGACCTACAGTCAGGCAGGTATGTCCGCTCAACAGAGCGCAGCTTGTCGCACAAAGGGCTACAGCTATATCCTAAGAATATACTCCCGCAGAACACAGTCTGCGTTTCCTGCACTGGTAATTTAGGCTATGTCGGAATAACCACAAAGCCATGTATGACGAACCAACAGATACTTGCGATATTACCGGACAAGAATAATGATCCCGAGTACATATATTATTTGATGAAAAGTATGTGGAGCTATTTCAAGCAGATTGAAGGTCATTCAACAGTCACCTCTCAGATCAGCAAAGAACGGTTTTCGGATATTGAGATAAACATTCCGAAGTTATCAGTGCAACATGAGATAGCAGCCACATTAAGCGCCTTTGATGAATTACTTGATGTAAATTCACGCAAAGCGGATAACCTGACAGAGCAGATTAAACTCATCTACGAGCATTGCGTATCAGGTTCATGTGAGACGATCACTTTAGACGAGTTATGCACTATCAAATACGGCACATATCAGATTGAACAAAGCGATGATAGTAATGTCGCCGGAGGTATAAAGTGGTTATGCACTCAGGATATCACCGGGACTTTTGTTACCGATACAAGCAGATACATCACTAAAGAAGCACTTTCCGATTCAAAAGGAAAGCAGGAACTTATCCCGGCAGGAACGATAGTTATATCGATTGTCGGAACTATAGGTCGAACTGCAATCACAACAGAGCCGATGTGCATAAATGCGGCTATAGCGTATGTTACTCCCAAGAACAGTAAAATAAAAGAATTCATTTACACATATCTTCTTAACCAATATGAGTATCTTAATAAAATCGCAACAGGCAGCGTTCTTAAACGCATTAACATTAACACATTAAAGGCACTTCCTGTACCGGTTCTGTCCGATGAACAGTATGAGAGTATTATCGACATTATTCACCCATATTTTCTGAACCTGCGTCAGATACATGATGAAAATATCGTTATAACCCAAACACGGGATATTGCAATAAAGAAATTGTTTGAAAACACTTTACTATAACTATATCCCAAAGCGGCGGCAAGTGCGATCACCTGCCGCCGTGACGGTAATTTTCGTTATAGCATCTCCGCTTCATCATCAGCTAACCCGCTGTCCGACCTCATCTCATACGTGAAATCGAAACTTGCATCTTTGAGCTTGATGATAAGTCCGGCGATAGTGCTGAATATAGGCGAGCTTACCGGGACGCGCCCGACCATGTCACTAAGCACCTTCAAGGCTTCCTGCCTGCTGCGGCAGCCCAGCGACTGCAAAAGAATTCTTTCCTCGACTGTTAAAATGCTGTTCATACAATGTACCTCCGTTTATCTTGATTTTTTCTTCCGGTGCTCCGCTGTCTTTTCTGGAGCATCGGGCTTGTCCTGTTGCGGTTCTTCCCTGCGTTCGTCCGGTTTGCGCTGTTCCGTGACCTCACCGCGCTGCATATCCCTGCCGCCGGTCATAAACTCATGCAGCGGCTTGAATCCCGACTTGTCCACATAGTAAGCGTCATCGCCGACAACCACAACATCACTTATGCTGAGAGAATGTCCCTTGAAATCTTCGGGACGCTCTATGTTGAACTTCTGATATACCGCTTCAAGGAACTGTCCCATGCCTGCGCCGTGAGCGGGAAGTATATCGCTGCTTGCCACATACATCTTCTGATACATTCCGATCTCTGGCGTAATACCGCGCTGTTCAAGGTTTGCATACGGCTCGAAGGATATATCACGTCTTTCGGGAAGATCGTCACGGAGCTGATATATCTCGAATGTAACGCTTTTGCGCTGATCTTCCGCAGGCGGATTTTTAAGCAATTCCGCAAGCGCCGCATTGCATTCCCCGAAGCTGCCGCGCAAAACGACCTTATCATTCTGATACGCACCGGTCTCGTCCTTGACAAGCCTTTGCAAATAGTGCGAATGTGCAGGCTTCGAGCCTTTTGTTTGTTTTATCATATACTCCACATCCGGAGCGTGTTCGGGAGAATCCCACTGCATAGGACGGCTCTTGTTCCAAAGCACCTGCGGGTGAATGAACTCACAGCGCGCCTTGCCTTTGCGCTTGTTGAATATCTCCATAAGAGCCTTTTTCGCTTCGGGTATGCTGGCTATGCCGGACTTTACCGTTGCGACCTGTCCGTTCGCACATAGCGCTTCGATCTCATATTTCCGTGTTACCGTCTGCGAAACCGAATACATTTCGGTAGGCAACGGTTCTATGTTATTTTCACGTTTACGTTCATCAAGAGCCGCCTTTGCCACTTCATACGCCTGCTTTTTCTGTTCTGAATATGTCGCGTCCTGAAAAAGCCTGTATTCTTCCGGAGAAATATCCATTTCGCCGACTTCGCCGGTAGTGGTGACATAGGTGACATTTACCGACGTGACCTTTTTGTAGAAATCCTGCGGACGCTCGCCCGATTCCCTTTGTGCCGCGTCATATTCCGCATTGTCGAGCCAGCCCATACCCTCGACAAAATATTCGTTCGCAGATGTGTTGTAGTATTTCGTTTCCGGTATCCCACGATAATCGTCCCGTATCTCGACCTGCTCCATAGGAAGCAGGAATTTATCCTCAAAAAGCGCAGACAGCTTCGGTTCCTCTATCTCCGGTGCCGGCATTTGCAGCTCCTTTTCCCTGTCCATGAGCTTCTCATAAAGGAAACACACCATAACAGGGTGAGCCTCGGTCAGAAACTCCAGACGCGCCCTGTCGCTATCGAACGGATATTCTCTCGCCTTATCCTTGACAGCTTGTGAAAAGCGTCCATCCTGATCTTTGAGCTGAATAGTCGCAGCTATCGTGTACAGCGCCCTTTTCAAGCCAAACTGTTCTTCAAGGTCTTTGACCACACTTCCAATATCGTGAGCCGCGTAACGAGCCGAAAGGTTCTCGTTTATGTATTTAATGCAAGCCTTTGAAGCACGCAGACTGTTTCTCCACTCCTGTTCCCGTGAGCTCTGCTTTGCAGCCATATATGACATAGTGCATATTGGTACGTCCTTGAATGTAGCCGGTGCTTCCGGTCTCGTTTCGGGAATGACGGGCTTTGCGGCTTCCTTTGCTGCCGGACTGCTTGCTTTCTGTTCAGCTTTCGCCTGCTCATACCCAGCCTTGACCTTTGCGACAGCCGCTTCATAGCGCGGAATATCGGCTTTGTTTATTGTGATAGTCGTTGTCGAGCCGCTTTTTAAGCCGCTGAACCTTATTCCGTCCGCGTCGAGCTGCTTTGCGACATTCTCTGCGTGACGGTTTTTGAGTTTCGGATAATACTGCAATTCGCTTCTGTCACCAAGCTGCTCATACGGGGTATTACCTATAACATTGGGATTTTTCGGCTTCTCAGGTGCGCTGTGAACTGCCGCCGGAGCTTCATGCTCATACTCCGGCGGTGCATATTCAGGCGGCGGAGCTCCATATTCCTCATAAGACGGCGGTGGAGCTGAATATTCGGGCTGTGGCGGCGGATCGGGATAACCGTAGTCCTCTGCCACCGGCGGAGCTTCATACCGCTGTTCACTCTGCGCCGGACGCGCCCTCTGCCCCTTCTGCTGATCGTACATCGCCTTGACCTTCTCAACGGCGGCTTCATAGCGCGGTATATCCGTTTTTCTTATCGTTATCGTGGTATCGTCGCTGCCTTTAAGACCGCTGAACGGTACTCCGTCCGCGTCAAGCTGTTTCGCCACATTCTCAGCATGACGAGGATTGAGCGAATAATACGCGAGCTCCGAGCGCTTTCCGAGCGCCCTGTAATCGGTATTACCAATAATGTCGGGATTATCGGAAACAAATCTGCCCTGCTGCGGACGCGCAGGCGCGTCATACTGCGGTGCAGGTGCGGAATATCCCACAGGCTGGCGCTGATACGGTGCGGAGCTTTCCGTCCTGCTGTTTAACTGCGAATACATAGCCTTGACTTTTGTTACAGCCGCTTCATATCGCGGAATATCCCTCTTGTTTATTGTCAGTGTTGTTGTAAATCCCTTGCGAACGCCGCTGAACCGTACTCCGTCAGCTTCGAGCTGCTTTGCAATGTTGTCGGCATGACGGTTTTTGAGGTTCGGGTAATACTGTAAGTCATTCTTACTGCCGAGCGCTTCATAAGGCGTATTTCCGAGTATATTCGGATTTTTAGGTTTAGCCGCATAGGGCTGCTGATAGTTTGGCATTTTTTCCTCCTTTTTGGTATTATTCTCTGATACCGGAGCATCAAACTCCAGTTGTGCCGCATACTGATAGTCGGGGACGGCGAAGCTGTCACTTCTCCCCGCTGCTTCAATTTCATCACGGGACAGCGCGACCTCTCCGTTGATATATACGTCAAGGTCTTTATCCCACATTTCGAGCGCTACAGCCTTTGAAACGGTCGTAAGTCCCTCGGTGTTGGCTTTCGTGCGGTTCTGATTTTCCTCTTTTTCGATACCGAAGAAACCGTCAAAATTCTCTATCTCATAGCGTTCAAGAGCCATACCCTCAGAATTATCGGGATAGAGCAGATACACAGCCTCGCCACGGTCGAACGCATCAAGTGCAGCTTCTTTACTGCCCAGCGGTGTCATGTATGAAAAATCATACCCATAATTCATACGCTGATTTATTATCGCTTCGGTATCGGTTATGAGCTTGACCGTTTCCTCGAAGTCCTCGTGATCGGCAGCAAATGCCTTTATAGCGTCAATCTCAGTCGCGTCATAAACTAGTCCGTCATCAATGCCGTGCTCTATGATAAGCTCCGCTTTCTGAATGTTGTTGAGCTCGTCGTCTGCAATAATATCTTCGACCGAGAGCTCCCGTTTCTGCATTTTCAGCAGTTCAGATTCTACGCCGGATATGATAGTTTTCGCGGCAGTCTGTATCTCCTGCAACACTTTCTGTAACTGTTCAAACGTCTTGCCTTTTGTCCATGTCGCTATATAAGGGAAAGAATAGTCAGATGTATCTATACCGAAATGTTCAGCGACAATAAATGCAGTAGATTCAGCCTGCACTTCCTTTTCGTTACGGGGAGCTTTCGCGGTAACTATCTTCTTGTCGGGGTCGTGCAGCAGACAATGAGCGGTCTCATGGAACACGGTCTTTACTGTCTGGGTATCGCTCATTCCCGTTTTTACCGCAATACGCTTGCTATCCGGATTATAATAGCCCTTTGCGCTGCCGCGAATATCCTCAAACTCAATGTTTATACCCGTGACCTTGCGGAGCGCCTTGAATATTGCTTCCATTTTAGCGGAATCAATATCGCCTTTCAGTTCCTCCACCGGACTCGGAATAGGCTTACCCTCGGTCTGTGACACATCGAACACATACGCTTTCTTGAATGCGATACCGGTGACATTCTCCGAAACGGTCTCCATTTTCTCCGTGCCGTCCTCATTGTAGATCTGATTCCCGAACTCGTCCTTTGCCGGACGTTCGTATTCCTGATATTGATTTGTCTTGTACCGGACGGGAGCCAGTATCGGAATACCGGCTTCGCCTTTCTTGACCTGTCTGCCGAGCTGTCTCCACTTTCCGTAAGCCGCAACAAAGGACGCATCGGGACGCGCACGGTTTATCAGCATTGTGTTATTCGCAGAATAGTCCGTGAATTTTGCCGAGAATTTCAGATATTCAACGTACTTCTCGGATGTGAACACCGAGCGGACACCCTCGTCAATGCGCTTGAAAAGCTCCTCCATTTCTTCCTGCTTCTTCTGCCGGTAAGCAGCGTTTTCTTCAGCAGAATAGCCTTTTATAGCCATATATCGACCTCCTCCCCGTTACAGACCAAACTGGTCGAGATAGTCTTCTTCGGTAACATCAATATACGGCGGCTTTATATTTGTGTAATCCGCTATCACATCATCCTTATCTATTACAGCGGCTTCTGAATGTTCATGAGAATTACCGGGAATAAAATCAGATACCACAGGCTCATCATAATCGTATTCCTCGCCCTCATCTCCCGACAAACCCAGCATATAGTCGTTGTCGCTGTGAAAATCTTTGAAATTCTCGTGATACATATTCATACCGATCATATAAAAACTAAGGGTATGGTACATTCTTAGCTGGATTGATATAGCCACCTCAAACGGGTCAGCAAAAACATTCCACTCTGCTATTGTTACCGATGTCTCGTTTTTGCGCCAGCGCCAAAATGTTCGTCTTTTCCAGAATTCAGCTACTCCCCAATCATAAATTGTAAAAATGAGGTCATGTGTCAGTTCATCACTATGAAAAATATAGTTGATTCCATTGTTATCTTTATTCCTTGAATATTTTAAACTAACATTTTCAAAGTTGTGAGCGAGCATTTTAGCATAGCGCTTTACCTCTCTGTTTACAAAAGTATTTATAGGGGAAATATCCATTTTCATTTTACCACCCCCTAAAGCGATTTCTTCTTCGGCTTCTGCTGAACTTCCGGCGCTGGAGCTTCCTTGCTCTCCGTCTGTTCCTGCTTCTTTGCCTGTTCTTCATTCCTGCGATCAATGGAATACTGCATATCATCGGCAGTTTCCTCCATAGCCAGCCCAATATCATAGAGCGCATGGAACTCGCTGTTCGTACACCAAGTTTCATATATCTCGTCAAGCGTATTCGTGCTTGACAACAGCGCTGCATACTGCTTTTCCGAGAGCGACGGGGACTGACCGGCAAGGAAATCGAGAATGTCCTTTTTGGTGACTATCTGATACGCCGAGTCAACGATCTCGTCCGGAGACTTTGTTTTTACATAAGCAATAAAACTGTCGTATTCCCCCTGCATCTTCTCATACAGCTTGCTTTCGTACTGGCTCTTGACAAACTTTTCACGGAGAAATGTAAGCTCTTCGCCGGTAATATTTCTTTTAAGACTTCCATAGATGAGCTCCGCAGCGCTGTCACGAAACTCCTCCCAATCCGGGAGCTTCATATATTCCTTGACCTTGACCGCGAGATCGTAGTCCTTGACAAATATCGCGTCCCCTGCGTCAAGTGAAGTTTTTAGATCATCAACGTCATAGTAATAATTGAACCCTTCGCAGGCACGAAGCTGAACGCCGAGCGTATCAAGCTCTTTTGCAACATCGGGCTCCAGCGATAGCGAAGCGTATTCCGTAGGATAATAGACCTCCGCCTTTATCATTGCCACAGCCTTTGCATAGGTACATTCCTCGTAAGCCAGCGATACAAAAGCGTTTGTGGCAGTCGAATGATACAGCGTATCACTTTTTATGCTGTCAAGGAACTCGTCCAGATATTTCTCGTGATTTCTCTGAAACCGCGAAAACTCTATGATGTGGTCGAAGTCCCGTTCATCTATAACACCGCCGGTATATGCGTCACACAGCTTGTTTATCGACTGTATCGTAAACAGACTGTCAGCCATATCCCGTGCGTCCGTTGTTGTAAGTTCTGCCATTACCGACAGGGATACATCGCTGTATCCCTGTGTAATGACCTTGCGCATTTCCTTTTCGTTGAGCTTATCCTTGAGAATTTCCAAGCTCTCATCTCTTGTCATATTAACTCCCCCTTATCGTATTTTCGGTTTACTCTGCTGCACCATAGGCTTTGTGGGAACAGCGTCCGCAACCATTACACTTTGTCGCTGTCCGGTTCTGTTCCTGTCATTATCACGGCTTTCATCGACTGTAGGCTCGTCCTCGTCAAGCGAATCGTCTATTATCGGAATCGGCTCGTCATCGTCATCATCAAAAGCATGATTTTTCGACAATTCAAGGTTTACCACCGCAAGCCGCTGTATTTTGGCTTCAAGCTCCTCCGCGTGTTCAAAGGGCTTTGCGAGATCTTCCTTTGCACGTTCAAGGTTAGCACGCGCCTGTTCCAGATCTTCTGTTACCTTTTTAATTTTCTGACTTATCTGCATACCTGCGATATTGGCTATACGGCGAAGATTTCCGAGCGGATTATTCATTGATATTTCCGATGTATATTTCAGATTCCCCTTTAATACCGCAACCGCCGGAGAACCCTCACCGAAAAATGTTCCGTTTGCGCTGTTAGGCTCAACAGTAAGCTCAAAACCAAAGTATGTACCGACCGGAACCGGCTCATTCTTTGCGAGACACTTGATTATAGCCTGTTCAATAGCTTCACCGGCTTCGGCTCTTTCCGTGACCTTTTTCCCGTCTATAATCATTTCAAATTCGGCATCTTCGGGGTGACGCTCCTGAAAGTCCTTCAAGTCAGCGCTTGCCTTTTGCAGTATAGCCGCATAACTCTCAATTCTCACCGGCAGCGACCTCTCCACCATATCCTGTAACTTGAAACGCGAGCTCTGATACGCAGTCTCCAGCGTTTTCAGCGTTGCAATGTCATTGTCGAGCTGTATCTTTTCCTTTATCATAGGATTCCCGGACGCGATAGCCTGCATCTGCGAATATGTCAAAACGGTCTCATCAACATCTTCCGATACGCGCACGGGGTCTTTGCTTGTCATTATCTGCGATATGAACTTTGCCTTGTTGGTGATTATGCCCATCATGTACGCATCGAAGGTGTTTTCAGTGAGATAATGATATATGCCGATCTCCGAGAAATTGTTTCCCTGTCTGACACCGCGACCGTCCTGCTGCGTAAGATCAGAGGGCTTCCACGGAATATCAAGGTGATGTATAGCACATATTCTGTCCTGCACATTCGCGCCCGTACCGAGCTTCGTTGTACTTGCGAGGATAAAACGCTTTTCGCCGGCACGGAGTTTTTCATACATTTCGGCTCTTGCCTTATCTGTCTGCGCGTCACCGGCGAAGCATATCTCCTCACGGGGAATACCGCGCTTGACAAGCTCCTCCTTTATCGCTTCATATACCGAGAAATGCCCGTCATCATCGTTTACCGCTATATCGCAGAAAACTATCTGAACGCCCTTTTCCGCCATAGTATCGTAATAATTCTTTTCGAGATTGTCGATAAGCATCATTACCTTGCTGTCGGGAGCAGGCTGCACTTCCGGATATATACATCTGCTGTCCAGTCCGAGCAGACGCGCTTCGTGCGTGTACGAGTAGGTGTCCGGCGAGGTAGCATATATAATGCTCCTTTTCCAAACACCCCTCCCCAAACCGTGCTTGCAATTTTCACTGCACACGGCTCTCCAGTAGTTTTATTTCAGGTTTTCTTTTTCTCCGTAATGGATTTTATTATGACACTTACGGCATACAACGAGAGTTTTCCTGTTGCGGGTCGCCATAATCTGCGCCCACGCGGATTTCTCCTTTCTGCCTTTTACTTTCAAGTCCGCAAGTTTACGAATGTGATGAACTTCAATATTTTCAGTGCTTCCGCATAATTCACATTTATCTGCGAGAAGTCTTTTCAATAATTCCGTTCTTCCACCACGAACCTGATAGGGTGTGTCTTCAATAACTGCGTGTCTCTGATATGAGAGCGATATTCCGCCCCACTGCGCTACTAACGGACGTTTTCCTTCTCTTTCAACTACCACTTGAAAACATTTCAGTGTCTTTCCTGTTCTTTTATCAACAGTTTCAGTCTGATATTTTTCTTTCATCTTCAACATGGTAGAACGATGTTTAAAAGCAAGCATCTTTAACAATGAACTTTCCATTATCCAGTGCAGTTTTGAAAGCCAGCACAGATTTTGCGCAAGTATATAGTACTGTACTACACCTCTGTACTCACTCTGATATTTTGCAACGATCGAAAAGTCATCATCATGTAAAAGCTCCCCTCTGTGGATCGCTTTTCCTTTTCTCATGTACTTAGCGCACTTTGTGTCAATGACATCTTTAGGAACGAATAAGCCAATTACCCCATTTGCAGTCCTTCTGCCATTATTGATATAGTCGTCCGCATTCTGCACCTTTATCTCATAATTCAAAAATCGTGCCGCTTTCGTACCCGCATTTGTTATCAGGGTCTTTTCAGCAGATAATTCAAGCTTTAATTCCGCATTTAAGAATTTTCCGATTTCTGCTTTAATTTCTTCTGCTTCCGATTTCGGTCCTGTAAATCCAAGAATAAAATCATCGGCATAACGTACATAACGCAGCCGTCTATAGCTTTTATCATGCGTATCGACAGATGACATATTTCGCCGCTCTATTTTTAGTTTCCTTGCAGCTTCAATGTCACCATTCTTATAGCACTCGGCTATTCTGGCATTCATTCTGCTGTATTCGGGATTAGCCCTCTTTCTTTTCCCAATGTTGTACTTACTGAGCAATACTTTTTCTACCCAATTATCAAACTCGTTAAGGTAGATATTTGCAAGAATAGGACTGACAATACCACCCTGCGGCGTTCCGCTCATGGTCTTGTTAAAGCGCCAGTTTTCCATATATCCCGCTTTCAGTACGTTTCCTATAAGTCTGATAAATCTTCCGTCATGGAAGGATTTTCCCAGTATCTTAATCAGAACATCATGGTCTATCGTGTCAAAATACTTTGATATATCTCCCTCAACAAACCACTTTGTACCTTTCCAAGTCTGTATTTCGGACAATGCTGTATGACAGCCTCTGTTCGGTCTGAAACCGTGAGAATGTTCGCTGAACTGCGGCTCATAGTATGCTTCCAAAATCATACGGATAACCTCTTGAAGCAGTTTGTCGCTCCATGTAGGCAGACCGAGTGGTCTTTTCTTTCCGTTCTTCTTCGGAATATACACACGTTTTACTGCTATCCATTGATATTTTTCATCACGGAGAGCCGCGATAATTTTATCTATCTTTTGAATAGACATACTATCAACAGTTTCGCTTGTCACACCCTTTGTCATTGCACCGTTATTCGAGTACAATTTAGCGTATGCCTGTAAATACAAATCTCTGTTAAAGAGCAGTTTATATACTCTCTCCAGAGGCAGTTTTTGTTTTCCTCTTTCCTGAATGACTGTTAAAATAGTTTGGGCTGTACGCATCTCACGCACCTACTCCTTTCTAATCAATCAAAACTACCTGTTGTCCTTCGCCTTGTAAACGGCTTTCCCGTTCTCTGACTACTATGACAACTCCGTTACCATAGGACTCTCGTCCCTTAGGCAATCCTGCTATCCGTCACAAATGTACGTATCGAGTATCCCTTAGGTTCCCCACTCATTCCTTTATTCGTATTCGTTATACGCTCTTTCACTGTAAGAAGTTATTCACCGTCGAACAACATCGGCAAATATACAGTGACATCGGTCTCAACTGCTTTCCGAAGGGCGATGCTCTGCACCAAGTCGGAATTGGGGTTCAAGCAGTATAGCCTTAACCATAGGACACGGAACTCGCGGAACGTCGGCAAAATTACAGTTATCGCCTTATCCACTTTAATCGGTATGCTATTGTCCTCTTCATGTTTCCAATCCAAGTAAGCCGATTGTTCCCGTTATATTCTTCTAATAACGCTCCCCTGTAGGGAGAATACATTTGTGCGTTTAACAGCGCACTATGCGTAACATATTGTCCTCGCGCGGGTCAACATTGCCGCCGTGTATAGCTTCACTTCTCTTTGCAAGCACTTTCATGTACTGCTTCTGATAATCGTCGGGCTTTGCTACAACAACTATCGGTTCGCCGGTTTTCAGTTCCGGAACTTTGAGCTTTATCATATCCTGCGTCTGAATATCCGCAAACTCCTTGTACATCTGCATGAGCTCCGGGATATTCACGAATTTTGAAAACCTGTTCTTCATCTGAAAGCCGTTGCCAGCAGGCTTTATTTCAAGCTGCGACACGACCTCTCCGAACGTGCTTGCCCAATCGTCGAATGTTTCAAGCCCTGCCTTGTCCAGTAAGTCCGGACGCAGATAGCGCTGCATTACATAGAACTCCACCATGCTGTTACTTACTGGTGTTCCGGTAGCAAATAAGATGTTACTGCAGCCGTATTTCTCGTTAAGATACTGCGTTTTCATCAGCATATCTTCCGACTTCTGCGCCGCCGTTGTCTGCACTCCTGCGACATTCGACATTTTTGTTGCCACAAAGCAGTTTTTGTAATAGTGAGCTTCGTCGCAAACAAGATAGTCAAAGCCGAGCTTTTCAAAACACAGCGAATTATCCTTTTTCGAGGACATCAGCTTTTCAAGCCGTTCTTCTGTCTTTTTTCTCTGCCGCTCCAGCGCCTTGACGGAAACTCTGTCGGATTTGTCAGCGTCCTGCAATGCTTCAAGTATCGTGTCAAGCTCTTTCTGCATAAACATCTTGCAATACTCATTCGACATCGGGATTCGCTCAAACTGCTGAAATGACATTATTACTGCGTCATAGTCGCCCGTAACGCACCTTGCTATGAACTGCTGTCTGTTGTCTTTCGTGAAATCCTCTGGACGAGCCACAAGCAGCTTTGCGTTCGGATACAAGCGCATCCATTCACTTGCTGTCTGCAAGGTGAGGTGCTTCGGCACTACCACGCAGGCTTTGTTTATCAGTCCCAGACGTTTCTTCTCCATAGCCGACGCGATCATCTCAAAGCTCTTTCCTGCACCTACGCAATGCGCAAGCAGCGTATTACCGCCTAACTTTGCACGGAGCACCGCATTTTCCTGATGCGGACGCAGCTTTATCGCCGGATTCATACCGGGGAACGACTGATGCGATCCATCATACTCGCGCCCGCGGATAGCGTTGAAAAGGTAGTTGTAGCGCTCAACGTATTTCTCGCGCCGAGCTGGATCGTCCCATATCCACTTTTTAAAGGCTTCCTTCATCAAACGAGCCTTTTCCTTTGCAAGCTGTGTTGCTTCGGGATTTATGACGTATGACACCTTTCCTTCATCGTCCTCAACTCTGTCCTTTATGACAATATCGCGCTGGTTAAGCAGGTTCTCGAATATCTGATAGCTGTTCATGCGCGCCGTGCCATAGCTTTCTGTAGCCGCAACAGAACGGTCCTGCCCCTTGCCCTCTATCTTGTATTCTCCGGTTTTCGTGCGCGTTATAGGGTGATCGAACTTTCCTACCCTCGCACCTGCATAATCACGGAGAAAACGGCAGTAGTCATCAATATCTATCCAGTTAGCACCTATACGCACGGAGATCTCACTTGCTTCAAGGTCTTTCGGTATGACCTTCTGCAATGCCGCCACATTCCGCTTAAAGCTCTCGTCTATATGGTCTGCAAACTGCTGTGCTATTTTCAGCTTCTCACGGACGTTGCCCGAAAGATACTCCGAAGCGTCCACATAGCCCGAATACGAGGCATCATCATTTATTTTTGCAGGATCGCGGAATATCTCACTGCCGAGATCGGCTATCACCTTTTCGGGAGCATCACCCACAAGCGCAGCCATGTATTCAATATCTACCTTGCCTTTGCGGTCAAGCGACACCTGCAATGCTTCCTGCGCTGTACCGACCGAAGTTATCTCCATTTCAGGCAGTATGGTTCTTTTCGTGAATATTTCGGACTTTTCGACGGTTTTCTTCTCCGCGTCGATAATTTCCAATGCCGCAAGGATATTGTAATCATCATCGTGCCGGAAAACGCGCTCATTCGCGCTGTCCGTAATATTACCGAAGTTCTTTCTGAAACGGTCATAAACCCTGTTAAGCTCCGCCTGCAAGGTGTGTAATTCTTCATCGGTGCAGCCAGCCGCCTGAGCGTCAATGACCGCCATAGCTGCAAGCCGGATATTGTGCATACCGATCATACGTTCAAGAGCCTTGCCGGTCTCCTGCACCTCAAGCATTACCTCATTTTCGCGGTAATAGAGCTTCCCGTCAACGACTGTATGTGTGAAGTTTCTCACGGACGGGTCTGCAGGTATCATATTAACAGTTCCCTGCTCCTGTTCTTCACTTCTTACCGTTTCGATACTTCCCTTTATCTTCGCAACAGCCGCTTTGAGCTGCTCCGCAAGCGGAATATCGCTGTCAGCGGTACACACCGTAACCTTACTGTCCGGACCATATTTTCCTCTCATGCGCTCGTCCCATTCCATAGTTCCAAGCACCATATCCGGATTATCGACAAAATACTGATTGCACGGAACTCCGTCCTCGGTCTGTCCCATGTGTACCCAATCGGGAACCTCCACGGTAAGAGTATCACGCTTTTTGAGGAAAATAATATCGGTAGTGATACCGTCCGCGTCCTTGAATGTTCCTGCCGGCATACGCACCGCACCAAGCAGGTCGCAGCGCTCCGCAAGGTATCTTCGAGCGGCTTCGTTGAACTTATCCATAGTGAACTTGCTTGTTACAAGTGCGACCACGCCGCCGGGCTTTACCTTATCCACGGATTTTGCCGCAAAGTAGTCGTGTATCTTGAAGCCGAGCTTGTCATAAGCCTTATCGCTGACACGGTAATCTCCGAACGGGATATTTCCGATAACCACATCAAAGCTGTTGTTATTGAACCGCGTCTGCTCAAATCCCTTGATCTGTATGCGATCTTCCGGGTACAGCATTTGTGCTATCCTGCCGGAAATGCTGTCAAGCTCCACACCGTACAGTTTGGAATGTTCGTGCATTTCTTCTGGCATCTTCGAGAAGAAGTTTCCGACACCCATAGACGGTTCAAGAATATTTCCGTCCTCGAAGCCGAACTGTCCGAGAGCCTGATATATGCAGTCCGTAACCTCCGGAGGTGTATAGAAGCTCGTAAGCGTTGATTCACGAGCAGCGCTGTATTCGTCGGGAGTAAGCAAAGCCCGTAACTGTGCCTGTTCCGCTGCCCAACTGTCGGGAGCCGCTTCACCCAGACTGCCGCCTGCTCTGTCTGCCGCCAAATCCGTAGTAAACGCCTGCGGTATGCCGCCCCAGCCGGAGTATTTCGCCATTATAGCCTGTTCTTCGGGAGTAGCAAATCTGTTTTCTGCTTCGACTTTACGGAGAGTTTCAATAGCCGCGACATTAGCGCGGAACTTTGCCTTTGCACCCTTGACCTCGCTGCCCTCATGATAATGGTATGTGACCGGAGTACCGGTTTTCGGTTCTTTCTTCGGTGTAATCATTATTTCGGGAGCATTGACCGTAGGCACAGCAGCAACAGGCTTTTCCTGCTTCTTAACTTCTGCCGCAGGTTCTATGACCTGTTCTTCCGCAGCCGGTTCAGTAAGGTGTTCGGGCTTATCGACCTCAGCCGCTGGTTCTGTCAGTTTTTCTTTCTCACTTTCCGTAGCCTGTTCTGACGGAATATCGGCAGCAGGAGTATCAACCTCGGTCTGCGAAATTTCCGTTGCTGCAGGAGTATCTATTTCCGTCTGCGCTGTTTCCTCTGTTGCATGGGCTTCAACTGTTTTTTCCGTCTGCTCGACATTATCATAAATGCTTGGCAACGAATCCAGCTTCAAGCGTTCAAGATCACCCACGATCTCGTCTATGCTTTCAGCATTGCACAGTCTCAGGAACTCCTCAGTATCCTTTATCTGTATGACCGCATTTGTGGTAGTAGCCATAAACTCGGCAGCAACAGCTTTCAGCTCCGGTGTTTCTCCGTATGTTTCCCATAAGCCGCCATCTACAGCCGTGAGATCACGTTCGTAAGCGGTGTACTCTATGCCGCCGTCCTTGCGTTCAAGAACAATGAATGTTTCATCTTTTGCGTCCATGAATACCGCTTTGTCAGCGGGATTTATCATTTTTTCCTGCACAGGTGCGTCGTTCTGCTGCGAAATGCTCTCAAAAGCCGCAGCCTTCAATTTTGCAAGCTCCGCCGGAACATCGAGCTCAGTATTCATATCCGCTATTTCAAAAAACATATCATAGTCGGTTATTTCAACATAGTTCGATATTTCCGAACCCGAAAGCTGTGCGACTGCTTCGGAAAGCTCCATAGCCTCGTCCATTTCCCACACACCGCCGTCAATGGGCGTTAAGTCAGAAGCATAAACCGTGTACTCTATGCCCTCATCGACCTGCATTACGGAAACAAAGGTCTCGTCACGAATATCCATGAATACAGCGGCTTCTTCCTCGACTTCCGCAGGGAATACCGGTTCCGGTGTTTCTATGTTGTCGGGCATATTGTTGAATGCGTCAGCCTTCAGCTCCGAGAGCTTTGCAGGAACTTCGCCGTCATATTCCAGTTCTGTAAGCTCCGAAAACAGCTCTGTATCGCGTATCTCTGCAAGATTTTTCTGCTCAGTGCCTATGACCTGTGATGCTGCAAAACGAAGATCGGCAGTATTCATATTTTCCATAATGCCGCCGTCTATGACCATAAGGTCGGGAGCGTATATTGCGTATTCCACTCCGTCCACGGTATTCGCCACATAGACAAAGCTCTCGTCGTTTATGTCCATAAAGATAGCGGAGCGCTGCTGTATTTCGTCGGTTGCTGTCTGCACGGGGGCAGGCGTTTCCGGCTCCTGCTCAATTTCGGCAGTATCGGGAGCCGCCGGTTCTTCTTCCTGCTCTTTTTCGACAGATTCCGTGACCTCCTGCTCCGGTTCTTCCTGTTCGGGCTCGTCAGTTTCAGCCACCATCCCCTTTTTGGCGAGAATATCCGAGTAGTCGATACCGTATTCATCGAGAACCTTCTTTGCCTGCTCAAAGCTGTACTGTTCAAGGAAACCCGTCGGGTCGCATCTTTCAAGATCACGCTTTGCGTCCTTTATGCGTTCGTCTATTTCAGCCTGCGATATATATTTTCCTTCGGCTATAAGGCGTTCTATACGCTCAGCGACCTCGTTCCACTTCATCAGAATACTGCATTTTACCTTGTCCAGTGAAAAATCGGTTTTGGTGTAGCGGATTCCTTTTGAATCGTGCCATTCGTCATAGCCCATTCTATTTGAACCACCATCACCATAAGCCTGTTTTAGAAAGGCTATACGCTCCTTTTCGTCCTCATGCTGTTCAAAGAATTTCGCAATATTAAATTTACCGTGACTGTAACCGTAGTGCTCAAGCAGGAGCTTGTCCTTTTCATCTTCTGTAATAAAGAGCTTCGGTACATACTCAAAGTCAGACTTTGTGAGGAATTCTGTACGCTGCCTTTGCAGGTCTTTCAGTCGGAAAAGTGATTCTTTCGGTTTGTGAAAGCGAAACCGCATAATATCCGGATTTTCCTCATATTTCCGGATAAACTCCTCCATGCCGGAGATATATTTTGACAGCGTTTCGGGGTCTGCAATATCAGCCATAATGCGATTGTGGGAATCGGGAAAGCCGCCCTTGAACTGCTCATCAGGTATGAAATACTGTACACCGGAATCGCGGTCAATGTCCTGATGGATAAACCACAGCTTTTCAGCAAGATCTTTTATCTCATTCCCGACCGACAGATCTATCGCGTCCTGCACACAATACTCACCGTTTTTTAGCATTTCGCCTATGCGCTTTGCAGCATCTTCCCAAGTGATATGTTCTTTGGTAACAATATTGAAAGCGGTCTCTCCTGCGCCGAGCGTTATTCCGTCTTTATCGAACCATACCGACAACTGCGTTTCGTCCGGCAGATAGAAGCCGCGTCCGTCTGTTCCAAACTCTTTACGGAGGAATTCAGCATTTTCTGCATCTGTCTTGCCAAGCTGAA
>JAGBMA010000091.1 GCA_017635095.1 Ruminiclostridium sp.
TGAGAGAAAAAGAGCTAGCCACGCCGTCTACTGCGTCAAACCTCCTAACCGGGCGCCAGCCCGGCTTCGTCGGCTTTCCTTGTATCCGACGCAGCTATCTCATTTTCTCTTTTCAAAGCGGTTTTTAGAGGTACCCTTTATTTTCTGAGCAGTTCCGGCAGAGCTTCCGGTATATCCCGGGGAAGGATTCCCGCGAGTCCCTTTGTCTGAGCGAGTTTGTCCGCCGCAAGCCCGTGCAGGTAAACTCCGAGAGCCGCTGCATAAAGCGGCTCGGCACCCTGCGCCGTGAGCGACGCGATCATGCCTGCGAGCACATCTCCGCTTCCGCCCTTTGCAAGACCGGGATTTCCGGTGGTGTTCACGAAAGCCTGACCGTCCGGGGCGGCAACTACCGTGTTCACGCCTTTCAGGACGGTGACGCAGCCGTATTCATTTGCGAACGTCTTTGCGGCGCTTATGCGGTCATGCTGTATCTCTTCAACGCTCTTTCCGGTCATTCTTGCAAATTCAGCGGGGTGCGGAGTAACGATAACTCCCTTTTTGCTTTCTTTCAGTACATTTATATTCCCCGCCAGCGAATTAAGACCGTCGGCATCAATAATTACGGGACAATCCGCACTGCGAATGACGATTTCTGTCAGATCGCGGGTTGTTTTGCGGTTTCCGAGCCCACAGCCCACAAGCACAGCGTCGTATTTCCTGTTTTCGAGCTCCACCATTATCATATCCACGGATTTGTCGTTGATGAAGCCGTCGAAGTCCTGTTCAAGGGGCAGGTATGTAGTCTCCGGGACAGCCGCGGCAATAGCGTTTATTACCCTGGTGGGGGTAGCGAGGGTGCAAAGTCCCACGCCCGTTCGCAGAGCCCCCTCGGTCGAGAGCAGCGCAGCGCCGGTGTAGAATGCGCTTCCGCTTATATTGAGCATTTTCCCGTATGTGCCCTTATGTGAAACACGTTTGCGCTCGGGAATGAACTCCCTCAGCACATCGTCGGTGAGTGCGGCTTCACAGGCATCGTAGCAGTTCGACGGAATGCCGATATCCGCGAGCAGTATGCTTCCGCAGCTCTCATAGGCGGGGTGGGAGTAGAGCCCTTTCTTCATTGCGCCGAGGACTATGGTGTGATCGGGAACGAACGCGCCCTTCGCGATCTCGCCGGTGTCACTGTCTATCCCGCTCGGCACATCTACCGAGATCTTTATGCCGGGACAGTTTTCCTGCACGAAGCCGAAAAGGTCAATGAGATTTTCTTCAAGTTCTCCGTGAAATCCCGTTCCGAAGACACAGTCGATTATTGCGTCACAGGCGCTTATTGCACGTTTCACCACATCCTGGCGGTGTACATAAAGGCAGGACTTGACCACTTTTTCGTACATAGAGTAGCACTGGCGGGCGGTATCGGATTTCGGCAGATCCTGCACGAAAACGAGTATCACGCTTGCGTGGGCTTCGGTGAGCATATTGGCGATGACGATGCCGTCTCCGCCGTTGTTGCCGCGCCCTGAAAGTATAACGAAGGTCTTGTCTTCAACGCCTCCGAGTATTTTTGAGATGCGTCCGAAGCAGGCTTCTCCGGCATTCCGCATAAGTTTCATATACGAAATGCCGTTTTTGTCCGCGTTCGCCTCCGCAGTTCTCATTTGTTCGTTTGTTACGGTAAGCCGCATTTCAGATCTCCTGCAATCTATCAGAATTTATATGAGCCCTTCATGAACACGAACTCCTGTGTATCGCTGCTGTCGCTATAGTGCTGAACGAGAGTGAGGGTACCGGCAGCTTCGTTGTATGTGCAGTCGAAGTAGGTCCATGAATTGTATGCTATGCGGCAGGTCTTTGACTTGATCTTGCCGATAGTATAGATCTCGGATTTGCTCGATGTGGTTATGACAGCCGAGTATTCGCCTATTGAAAGGTTCATCGCAAATCCGTCGGGCGTATCGTCGTACTCCTTGCAGTATTCGGAGGACGTGAGCCCTTCGTACTTATAGAGCGTCCAGTTGCCCATGTAAGCGGACTTGCCGCGGCTTTCGTCCTTGGCGAGTATTATCTCCTTGCCGGAGCTCGTGTACTGGATCTTTATGGTGTCCGTCTTTGCGCTGTAGCTGAGCTTTCCGACATTGGTCTTTGCCTTTTCGTAGAGGTCAAACCCGTTCTTTCCCGCTTTGAGGACGGTGAAGTCGCTGTTGTCGAGATAGTTCCCGCTCTGGTAAGGCGTCATGATGTAGTTCGAGCAGATCGCGATGGTCGTTGTCTTTCCGCCGGACTTTCCGTGCCATACGCCCACAACGTCGCTTATCGTGGGATCTTTCTTGACAGAGCCGAACTTTATCTCTCCGGATCCGGAGCTTGCGGTAGTTTCTGCTGCGGGAGCCTTGGTCTCGGGCGCGCTTGTGACTGCGGGCTGAGTAGCGGCGGGGGTGTCGTTATCGCTGTCGTCGTCTTCGTCCGCGCCGTTCTCATCTTCGCCGGGCTCATCGGGCTCGTCGGGTTCGTCGGGCTCGTCGTTTTCATCGTTATCGTCGTCCGGTTCTTCGGGAAGCTCGCCGTCTGCAAGTACGGGGTAAGTGCCTACAACGTATTCTTCGATAAATCCGGGCTCTCCGCCCCACGGATAGATACCTGCGGCGAAGTTTCTTACTTCCGGCATCTCAGAGGGAATATGGCCCATGTTGTCCGTCAGCACGACCGTAACTCCGACGATCGAATCGAATACGCTGCTGTCATAGCAGACCTCGGCGTAAACGGAACTGTATTCGGGGTGATCGCAGACGATGTTCTTTATGCCTGCGGGATTCATAACGATGCAGTTGCCGTCCATGAAGTACAGCTTGATAGTACCGCTTATATCGCCGTCCGCATTTGATATCGCGTCGGAAACAAGGCCTGCAAGATCATCTCTGATCTGTTTAGCATATTTCTCCGCATCTGCGCGGCTGTTTTCGGTGTAGGAATCGAAATTTTCCTTTATCTCTGAGATCTCCGGTTCGCTTACTTCGCTTATATCGGAGCTGTCACCGCCTTCTGCCGTGATGACGGCGGTGCTGTCGGAGCGGGAAGTCTGATCCCGGTCGCTGCCGTAGCTCGAGAGCGACGACATACTTACAGCGATTATCGCTATAATGCCAAGAACCACCGCTGCGATTATGCAGAGAACGATAATTGTCTTTTTGCTGGGTGCATGAGAGACTTTGCGCTGAGCGGAAGATGTCCGCGGAGCGGGAGCTGACTGAGATGCGGGTCTTTCGGGGGCAGCCTGTCTTTCCGGTGACGCAGGGCGGGGAGGCGGCGCAGTTGCCGCCGTCGGCTGAGCGGGTCTCTGAGGCGGCACAGGCGGAATGTTCCTCGGGGGCTGAGCGGGTCTTGCAGTCTCAACGGACGGCATGGACTCAGCCTGTGATTCGAGCCGCATTGCACCTGCTTCGGCTGACGGTGTGACCTCGGTGACCTCTTCTTCCGCGCTGACGGTGGAAGTCTCATCGGTGCCCGCGGGCTTTACATCTTCCTCATGCCCGCCGGAAACGTCGGGAGTTCCAGGCGCGGGAAGCGGAGTTACAAGTATCTCGTGTTCCTCGGCTTTTTCCGGCTCGGGAGCGGGTTTGTCTGCCGGCTTTGTGCTGTTTATGATGTCGTCAATGATCTTGTCGGTCTCAGAGCCGGCAGCCTTTTCCTTGGGCTCATTAAGCGACTCGAACGGTGACGGCGAGGGTTTTGCATTCTCGATGACCTTGTCGAGGTCGGGGTTCTTCTTCTCTGCCTTTTCCTTGGGTGCATTAAGCGACTCGAACGGAGACGGTGAGGGCTTTGCATTCTCGATGACCTTGTCGAGATCGGGGTTCTTCTGCGGCTCAGTCTTTTCTTTCGGCTCATTCAGGGACGGGAAAGGAGAAACTGCCGGTTTCTCGTTTTCGATAACCTTATGTAAATCCGGATTTTTCTTCTGCTCCGCCTTTTCCTTGGGCGCATTAAGCGACTCGAACGGAGACGGTGAGGGCTTTGTATTCTCGATGACCTTGTCGAGGTCGGGGTTCTTCTTCTGTTCCGTTTTTTTGTCTTCGGGAGCCTTTATTTCGGGCTTGACATCAGCCTTAGGCTCTGCGGGCGCCGCAGCGGGCTCGGGAGCTTTTTCAGCCTTCGGCTCTGCGGGCGGCTCAGACGCCTCCTGAGTATCGGGCTTTGCGGAGTTGTCGGACTGCATACGGCTGTAGGCCTGTGCACGCTCGGACGGGTCGATGTGTCTTATCGGGCGGGAGAGATTCTCTTCCGGCTTTTCTTCCTGCACAGGCTCGGCTCTTACCGGCTCAACTGAGGGTATAGCGTCGGGCATTGCCTCGATCTTGATCGGATTTATCGGCTGCATACGGTTCATCGACTGCATACGCTGAGCGGGGTCGATGTGACGTATCGCGCGCGGCTTTTTCTTGGGCGCAGCGTTCTGTGGAGCGCCTGCGGGAGCAGTCGGCTGCGCAGTTTCCCGCTTTTCCGCCGTCGGAGCCGCGGCAGCCGGTATTTCTGCGGGAGCGGGCGCTTCCGCTTTTATCTCCTGAGCTGCCGGAGCAGGGGCATTGTTGCTGTTATTGTTATAATCGGCGGGAGCGCCCACCGTTATCACCTGTGTACCGCAAACCGAACAGAACTTCTGATCGGCTTCCATTTTACTTCCGCACTGTCTGCAAAACATATCGAATCCTTTCTCCGGATATCTCCGGACAGTGTTATATACAATATAGTATATCATTATTACACAGTTATGTCAAGAAAAATTGCGTTTTCGCGGCGTTTTTTGTAGCATTGTACCAATATCTTTTGTGCATATCCATAAAATGTATTTTATATCATCGTCGGGTGTATCGGCTGACATTGACATATTTTTGCGGAAATGGTATAATATATCCGACAGAGCACAAACGGGTGCAATGCCCGGGACAATGAAAGGAAAGATGTGATACCATGCACGAGATAAAGGAATTTACGTTTCCGTCAAGCACGGGGCATAACACGATATACGCACGCAGGTGCGAGCCGGAGGGGGCTCCCCGCGGCATAGTGCAGATCGCCCACGGCATAGCCGAGCATATAGGCAGATATGAGGGCTTTATGGAGTTTCTCGCGGACAACGGCTTTATTGCGGTAGGCAACGATCATCTCGGTCACGGAAAGTCGGTGAGCGATCCGGAGGAATACGGGTTTTTTGATGAGAAGGACGGCTGGTCGCGCGTTGTTGACGATATGAAGGCGCTCCACGACATGATCGCAGGTGAGTACCCGGAGCTTCCGTACATCTTCTTCGGCCACAGCATGGGAAGCTTCCTTACCCGCACCTACATCATAAAGTACCCCGACGATCCGGCGCTTGCCGTGATCTGCGGAACGGGTCATCAGCCGATAATGCAGGTCGCAGCCGGACTTGCCGCATCTGAGGCGGCAGTGAAGATGTACGGTCCGCGAAAGGTCGGAGAGAAGCTCAACAATATTGCGTTCGGGGAATACAACAAGAGCTATGATGACGTTCGTACCGAATACGACTGGCTGAGCCGCGACCCGGGGATCGTTGACGGCTACATCGCCGATCCGATGTGCGGATTTATACCGAAGGTAAGCCTGCTCCGGGATATGATGAGAGGGCTCATGTTCATTACCGACGCAAACAACATCGCAAAAATGAACAAGGATATGCCGGTGCTTTTCATAGCGGGCTGGGCCGACCCTGTGGGAGAGTACGGAAAGGGCGTGAAACGTGCGTTTGAAACTTTCTGCAGCGCGGGAATGCAGCACGTTCACATAAAGCTTTACCCCGGCGCACGCCATGAGCTTCTCAACGAGCTCAACAAAGAAGAGGTCATGGACGACATAATGCGCTGGATAAACGGGAAGCTTCAGGATAAGGAACAGGGATAACGCGCATGAAACGGGGTTTCCCGCGGCGCCGATTTGGTCAGGATAACCATTGACCGGACGGCGGAAATGTGGTATAATACAGAAAATCGAACAGAGAAAAGTGTGCGGCGCAGGGAGTTGATCCCGCGCATAAGTCCGGCTTATGCGTCACTCGCCGCACACTTTTATTTTTGGAGGTAAATATGGAAGATGCAAGAATGGCGGAAATGCCGGTAAAGAAGCTTATGCTGTCAATGGGGATACCCATGATAGTGTCAATGGTGCTGCAGGCGGTATATAACATCGTGGACAGCGCCTTTGTATCGAATATGGCGCAGGGCGGGGAACAGGCGCTCGGTGCGCTCACGCTTGCGTTCCCTATGCAGATACTCATGGTCGCGGTCGGGATAGGTACCGGCGTAGGGGCTAACGTTCTCACGGCGAAGAACCTCGGTGCCGGGAACCGTGAACAGGCGAGCCGTGCGGCGGGCTGTGCGGAGTTCATGGCGGCGGTGATCTATGTTGTGTTCCTGTTGTTCGGGATATTCGGGACCGACATCTATATCGGTTCCCAGACCACCGACGCTGTGACCGCGGAAATGGGCGCGGATTATCTTCGGATATGCTGCATATTCTCGTTCGGAATGTCGTTCTTTGCGATATACGAGAAGCTTCTCCAGTCAACGGGTCATTCCGTGTACTCGACTATAGCCCAGATATCGGGCGCCGTAACGAACATCGTGCTCGATCCGATCATGATATACGGCTGGCTCGGACTTCCGGAAATGGGAGTAAAGGGCGCGGCATACGCCACAGTTATCGGGCAGGTGGTTTCCTTCGTCCTTGCCCTTATATTCCACCTGAAAGTGAATACTGCAATAGATAACAGACCCGCCTGTCTGAAACCGGATATCCGCGTTATAAGGCAGATATATTCGGTGGGGCTTCCGGCTATGATATCTCAGGCGCTCATATCTGTGATGACATACGGAATGAACCTTATCCTCGGCGGCATCTCCGCGGACGCTGTGACCGCTTACGGGCTCTATTACAAGGTGATGCAGTTCCTGCTCTTCGCGGCGTTCGGAATGCGCGACGCGATAATGCCCATAACCGCGTTCAGCTACGGAATGGGCGACCGCGGCCGCATACGTGATTCGGTGAAGTACGGTCATCTCTATACTTTCATCATCATGCTTGCGGGGACGATAGCGCTTGAGGTGTTCGCGGAGCCGTTCACAGCGCTTTTCGGGCTTTCCGGTGTCACGAGCGCGCTCTGCGTGAGTGCTATGCGCATAATCTCGCTGAGCTTTGTGTTCGCGGGTGCGAATATCGCGTTCCAGGGTGTCTTTCAGGCTCTCGGAGCGGGGGTGAGCTCGCTCATAGTCTCGGTCTGCCGCCAGCTCGTATTCGTATTCCCGTTTGCGTGGATCTTTGCGGGAATGGCGGGAGGTGCCGCGGAAAACGCATGGCTGGTATGGATCACTTTCCCCATAGCCGAGGTGCTTACCGCAGCAGTTTCTCTGGCGCTCCACATAAGGATAATGCGCATGAAAGCTCCGGACGAGGCTGTCACGGGTGAGCGTGCAGGATCCGCCGTATGAAAAAAATCAGACCCGCATAGGAGAATTCCGGAAGCGGGTCTGATGATTTTGTATTGAATTGGCACGGCCGATGTGGTATAATATCAGAAAAGGCCGTCGGACAGGAACGGATTGTAGCGCTTTTCCGCGGAAAGAGTGGTGCTCTCGCCGTGACCGGGGTAGATGATGTAGTCCTTTTCGAGCTCTTTAAGCTTGTCAAGCGTGCGGAGCTGAACCTCCGGGTCGCCGGAATATCCGTCGCTCCTGCCTATGCTGTCCTTGAATATGGTATCTCCGGCGAACATTATGTCATTTCCGTTCCCGTCGCTGCAAAGGAAGCACACACTTCCGGCAGTATGTCCGGGAGTGCTCATGACCGTGAATTCAAGGCTGCCCTGTTTTATCACGTCGCCGTTGTCGAAAAGCACGTCCGGCTCACAGGAGACGAAAGGCTTTCCGGGACAGAAGAAAGCGAGCGCCTTCACCGGGTCGGTGAGAAGCTCCGTGTCCGCCTTGTGGATATATATGGGAGCGCCGGTCTGTTCCTTTATATAAGCCGCGCCGCCGATGTGGTCGAAGTGACCGTGGGTGAGCAGTATCTTTTTTATTGCAAGACCGGCTTTCGCCGCCGTATCGAGTATTTTTTCCTCGTCATCGGCGGGATCTATGACAACAGCTTCACCGGCTCCGGTCGGTACGATGTAGCAGTTTGTCGCGAGGGGCGACAGTACGAGCTGTATGATATCCATGATCTTCTCCTTTTGCATAATATATCTATTATTATTATTATATAACCTGCGGGCGCATAATGTCAAGAGCGTCCGCAAAAATTACGGAGGTGCCGCAATGAAAAAGTACCCGGCTGTCCTGACCGCAGCCGTAATGATGCTGTCGGGCTGCACGCCCGTCGCCGAAAACGGCAGGGAAAAGACCGAGAGCCCCCTTGTTTCATCATATCTTGAGCTTGCGGAGGAATACTATGCCGCCGGAGACGCGGAAAGTGCCATAAATACCCTCAGAGAAGGGTATAATGAGACGGGGGACAGGAAAATAAAGAACCGTCTTGCCGATCTTGAAAAAGAAGAGGGATCGGCCGAATAAATCTCTTTACAAATCTGTCGGATAATGGTATAATGAGTTAGTTGTTGAAACGGGAGGAAAAACTATGATCTGCGATCTTATACAAACACTCATAGAATACGGTATCGAGCGGGAGCTCATAATGCGGGAGGACGAGATCTATATCCGCAACCGCCTCATGCAGGCTCTCGGAGTCGAAGCGTGGAGCAGTCCGGAACCGCTTAAAGGACTTACCATCGACGAGCTTCTCGGAAAGCTCGGAGACTACGCCTGTGAAAACGGCGTCATAGAGGACTCTGGTGCATACCGCGACATCTTCGGCACGGAGCTCATGGGCATTCTCACGCCTGTGCCCCATGAAGTGAACGCCCGGTTCAGGGCTGAGTACGATAAGAGCCCCGAAGCCGCTACCGACTGGTACTACAGGTTCAGCGCCGACACGAACTACTACCGTGCAGGCGTTATTTCCCGCGATATCCGCTGGAAGTACCCCTGTGAGTACGGTGAGCTCGATATAACGATAAACCGCTCGAAGCCGGAGAAGGATCCCCGTGATATAGCCGCGGCACGGAATATGCCCAAGGCGGCATATCCCGCCTGCCAGCTCTGCATAGAGAATACCGGCTTCCACGGCACCCTCACTCACCCCGCGCGGCAGAACCTGCGTCCGGTGCCCATGAAGGTGGCGGGCGGAGACTGGTCGTTCCAGTATTCCCCCTACGGTTATTACAACGAACACTGCATCGTCTTCAACAACGAGCATATCCCGATGAAGATAGACGCTGCCGTGTTTGAGAAGCTTTTCGGCATCATCGACATTCTTCCTCACTACTTCGTCGGCTCAAACGCTGACCTTCCCATCGTAGGCGGGTCGATACTGAGCCACGAGCATTTCCAGGGCGGCCGATATACTTTTGCAATGGAGACGGCACCCGCGGAAAAAACATTCGATATGCCCGCTTTCCCGGCTGTGAAAGCCTGCACCGTGAAATGGCCCATGTCGGTCATAAGGCTCAGGAGCACGGACAGAAAACAGCTCGCGGAAGCCTGCGACACCATTCTGCGCTGCTGGCGCGGATATACGGACGAGAGCGCCGGGATCTTCGCGGAGACGGACGGAACGCCCCACAGCACGATCACTCCTATTGCAAGAAGACGGGGCGATGAGTTTGAGTGCGACCTTGTGCTGCGCAACAACATCACCTCCGAGGAAAGACCTCTCGGTATCTTCCACCCGAACCCGTCGCTGCACCACATAAAGAAAGAAAACATCGGTCTTATAGAAGTCATGGGACTTGCGGTGCTCCCGGCAAGACTTGCGCCGGAGCTGGAACTGCTCGAAAAGGCTATGCTTGACGGAACGGATATTTCCGCGGACGAAAAGCTGGGCTGCCATGCGGAGTGGCTCAGGGACGTGACCGCCCGGCACCCGGAAGCAAACGCGGATAACGTCGATGCCATACTCAAGAACGAGATAGGCGCCGTGTTTATGCAGGTACTTCTGGACGCGGGCGTTTACAAGCGCGACGAAGCCGGTCAGGCAGCGTTCATGCGCTTCATAGAAAAGGCTGTGGAATACAGATAAGGAGAATTGTATGCGAAGCTGCGGAGTGCTTATGCACATCACGAGCCTGCCGTCGCCCTACGGCATCGGGACTTTCGGCGAACAGGCGGAAAAATTTGTTGACTGGCTGATCTCTGCGGGTCAGGAGTACTGGCAGGTGCTTCCCATAGGCCCCACCGGGTACGGAGATTCGCCGTACCAGTCTTTCTCGACTTTTGCGGGAAATCCTCTGCTCATAGACCTTGACGACCTTGTGCGCACCGGGCTCATTACCCAGCAGGACTGTGACGACGCGGATTACGGCGCTGACCCGTCCTACGTTGACTTTGAGAAAGTGACGCGGACGAAAATGGAGCTTCTCCGCAAAGCTTACGGTAAATTTGAGGAGAACGTGGGCTATCTCGCCTTTGTGCAGAATGAGGCGTACTGGCTCGACGACTATGCTCTTTTCATGTCGATAAAGGAAGAAAACGATCTTGTGTCATGGCTCAACTGGGACGAAGATCTGAGACTTCGCAAGCCGGAAGCGATGAAAGCGGCGGAAGAGCGGCTGAAAAAACAGACCGGATTCTGGAAGTTCCTCCAGTTCACGTTCTATTCCCAGTGGGAGCGCCTTAAAAGCTACGCCAACAAGAACGGCATAAAGATAATCGGCGACATACCGATATATGTCTCCCCGGACAGCTCCGATATCTGGGCAAACACCGATTTCTACGAGGTGGATCAGGACAAGCGGCTGAAGCGGGTGGCGGGTGTTCCGCCGGATTATTTCTCGGCCACCGGCCAGCTCTGGGGCAATCCGCTCTACAATTGGGACGCCATGAAAAAGGACGGCTACGCGTGGTGGATAAAGCGTATCGAGAAAGCCGCGAAGCTTTACGATATCGTGCGCATAGACCATTTCCGCGCATTCGACACATACTGGGCAATACCCGCGGGAGAGGCGACCGCCGTGAACGGAAAGTGGGAGCAGGGTCCCGGCATGGATCTCTGGAACGCGGTCAGGGACAAGCTCGGAGACGCTCCGATAATCGCCGAGGACTTAGGTGACATCTTCGACAGCGTCAAGGAGCTTCTGAAAGCTTCCGGTTTCCCGGGAATGAGAGTGCTCCAGTTCGGCTTCAATCCCCATTCCGAGGAGAATGACCACCTTCCCCACCGCTATCCCGTCAACTGTGTGGGTTACACCGGTACTCACGACAACTCCACAGCCCTCGGCTGGTACAAGGCGGCGGATAAGGCATCTCAGGCGATGTGCCGCAGATACCTGAAACCGCGGCTCTTTGAGAAGATAAACCGCACCATGATCCGCGAGCTTTACAAGAGCGCCTGCGGGCTTGCGGTGGTTCCTATGCAGGACGTTATCGGGCTCGATGACAGCGCGAGAATGAATATCCCCTCGACCCTGGGCGGGAACTGGAAGTGGCGTGCTCAGAAAAAGCATTTCACGGAGAAGAATGCCGGATTTCTCAGGGATCTGGCGGAAACATATTACAGGACTGCAAAAAAATCTTGATTTAAGTGCGGCAATGTGATATAATATAGGAGCAGATAATGCGAATAACGGTAAGGAGTATATTATCATGGACATCAAAGCAAAGATCGACGAAGTTGTAAACAAGGTGCAGAGTGACCCCACACTCATGGACAAGTTCAAGTCTGACCCGGTAAAGGCGGTTGAGGGCATACTCGGCATCGACTTGCCCGACGACGTTATAAACAACATCATCACCGGCGTAAAGGCAAAGATCGGCGTAAACAATATAGCGGATGCTATCGGCGGCTTATTCGGCGGCAAGAAGTGAGTTATATGCAAGAACGACCCTGCGGGAGACCGCGGGGTCATTTGCTTTTTATGAGGTATCTGCCGTCGGGAGCTATGAGTATCTCCGCTTCATAATAGTACGCGGCAAACGCGTCGGTCACGTCGGTGTAACGTTTGCTGCACAGTACGGTCTCTCCGTTGGCGGAGCTGTAGGCTTTCTTGTAGCCGCTGTATATCGCGATGTCACAGGCTTCGTGCTCATCGGCGTCCGAAGCGCTGCAAAGCAGTATGCCGAGCCCGTTTATCATGAGCTGCACATGATCGTCGTAAACATACGCGGTGTATTTCCCGCCAACATCGTAAAACGACGGCGGATCTCCGGGAAAGTGCTTTTCCGCAGCCGGAAGATCACCGAAAGTACCGGAATGTACCCCGCGGTGTTTTTTCACGGCACGGACACACAGCAGGTCAAAGCTCCGGGATCCCCGTTCCGAGAGCACTTTGCAGGCTTCCGACGAGAGCTTGCGGTTTATGTCGGAGGAAAATGCGGATATGCCGGTGTCGTTCGCAACTGAAACGAGATAATCTGTGCCGTCGGAATATACCGATATCTTCGTGAGACCCGTATCTGCGGCTTTCTGTGCGGTCATCATTCCGGCGAGCGCGCAGACGATCAATACTGCGGCGGCGGGAACGGCGCGGCGCATTTTACGGAAACGATGTGCGGCAAAGATGACCGAACCCATGAAAACCGCCGAGGCGATAAGAAACGGAATGAGCCATTCTCCCTCTATCGGGACGCAGCTGTAGCGGGCTCCCGCGAAAAAGCGTATGACGCCCGCCATAAGTTTCAGCAATATCCCCGCTGGAAGCATCAGCGCCGGTGCCAACAGTCCGCCAGAGACCGCGGTGAGCAGGAACAGTATCATAACGCCGAAGAACATCGGATACACCGCCACGGAAGAGAACACCGAAACGAGCGAGAGCCTGCCGAAGATAACGGCACTTGCGGGAAGCGTGCAGTATGATGCGCAGACGCAGACGAGAACAAAGTCCGCCGCCCGGGGCAGCCGGAAGCGGCTCCGAAGCCATCTCGATACGGACGGCGCGAAGGAACCTGCACCGAGAGTACCGCATACCGATAGCAGCAGACCCGCGTCCCTGCAGGCACAGGGTTCCGCCAGAAGTATGAGAAGTACTGCGGCGCCGAGAGAATCTGCGGCGGAGGACTTCCGCGAAAACAGCATACTTCCGTAATATATCACGAGCATTATCCCGCTCCTGCGGACAGAGGCGGTAAAGTCGAAGAATATCATGAACGCGACGGTCACGAGCACAGCAGCGGCAAATCTTGCATATCTTCTGTGCCTGAGCCCCAGCAGGTCGAGCAGCGACATCACGGCGGTGACTATGAGCGAGATGTGCATTCCCGATACCGCCGTAAGGTGTGAAAGGCCGCTGCGGGTAATGGCTTCCGAGAGCATAGTGCCGGTCATGCTCCTGTCGCCGAAGCACATTGCGAGCATAAGCCCTGCTTCATCTCCCTCAAGGGACTCCTTCACGATATCGCGCATATAAGCGGAATACTCCCGTATAAGTTCCGCCGGCGAGACGGAAGTGTTCTTCTCCTCAATAGTTGTGTACTCCGGGTAAGCGCGAAGGAATATCCCGCGGGAGTAGGAGTAATTTCCGTTGTATGACGCGGTAAGCACAGGCCGGGTGAAGCGTATCCTTCCGGATATCCTGTCGCCGGCTTCTATGCCTGTATCGGGCGCGTAGAACGAGAACCGCACCGGCTCGCCGTCTGCTGTTCCCTCGGCGGTTATGCACACGGTATCGTTGTCGGGCGCGGTCACGGAAAGCACGTCTGCCGTGTAGTCGTGAGAGCTTCCGCAAAGCCGTTCGGCGGGGGCTATGACGGCGGCGGAATATGCCGAGTAAAAAAGAAAAGCTGCAGCAAGTCCGGTGAGGGCGAAAGCTGCGGCTTTACAGCGCTTTATGAATGAACAGAACAGAGCTGCGGTACAGAGTGCCGCGAAACATACCAGCGAAGCGGTCATTCCTATGCAGGAGGAGACTGCTGTACCCGCAAAGAAAAGAGCGCCGAGGACAGCAAGCCGGTGATGCTTCATAAGCGACACTCCTTTGCAGTAAAAGTACGGAAACGGTCTGTCGTTTCCGGCATCGGGGCAGAAAAAGTGTGTCTCCGGAGCAGTGCGCATTTTTTCTGCTCTGTTGAATGCTTTGGATATTACTCCGGACAGCGATATACAAAAACCCGTCCGCTACTCAAAAGTAACAGACGGATCTCGGGGTCGCCGGAGCGATCTGGTTGCGGTGCAGGGATTTGAACCCCGGAAATGCCTGAGTCAGAGTCAGGTGCCTTACCGCTTGGCTACACCGCAATATACTTTGCTGTTATCAGCTTTTCAATTTTATCACAAAGTTTGCGATTTGTCAAGGGTTTTTTTAATTTTTTCTGAAAATTCGCATTTTTTTGATAATATGGTTGTAAATCGGCGGGTTTTATGGTAAAATAACCTCGTGATGCAACGGACGCACAGAAAGAAATTTTCCAGACAACGGAGGAATTGCAATATGACAAAGTACGAAACATACGAAAGCCCGTTCTGTTCCCGCTATGCGAGTGAGGAGATGCAGTACGTCTTTTCCGCGCAGAAGAAGTTCTCCACATTCCGCAGGCTCTGGACTGCGCTGGCGAGGGCGGAGATGAAGCTCGGTCTCGATATAACCGAGGAGCAGGTGGCGGAGCTCGAAGCCAACATCGACAATATAGACTTTGCCGCTGCGGAAGCCCGCGAGAAGATAGTCCGCCATGATGTAATGTCCCATGTTTACGCTTACGGTCTTGTCTGCCCGAAAGCGAAAGGCATAATCCACCTCGGCGCAACGTCCTGCTATGTAGGTGACAACACCGACGTCATCGTTATGCGTGACGCTCTCAGAATAGTTCACAGGAAGCTTGTGAACGTCATAGCGAACCTTGCGGAATTTGCAAATAAGTACAAGGATATCCCCTGTCTCGCATATACACACCTCCAGCCGGCTCAGCTCACCACTGTCGGCAAGCGTGCCACCCTCTGGATGCAGGAGCTTCTCATGGATCTTGAGGAGATCGAGTACCGTATGAAGAGCCTTAAACTGCTTGGTCAGAAAGGAACTACCGGGACCCAGGCAAGCTTCGTTGAGCTTTTCGACGGCGACGGTGAGAAGATAAAGAAGCTTGAACAGATGATCGCCGAGGAAATGGGATTTGAGAAGTGCTTTGCCGTCAGCGGTCAGACCTATCCCCGCAAGCTCGATTATCAGGTCGTTTCCGCACTTGCGGGACTTGCAGAGAGCTGCTCGAAGTTCAGTTATGATATAAGACTTCTCCAGAATTTCAAGGAGATCGAAGAGCCATTCGAGGAGAACCAGATCGGTTCCTCCGCAATGGCGTACAAGCGCAACCCCATGCGCTCGGAGCGTATCACGGCTCTCTCCCGCTATCTCATGATAGATGTTCTCAACCCTGCGTTCACTGCCGGCACCCAGTGGTTCGAGCGCACCCTCGATGACAGCGCCAACAAGCGTATCGCCGTTGCGGAAGCTTTCCTTGCCGCAGACGCGATACTCAACATCATGCTTAATGTCACGAGCGGTCTTGTGGTTTACGACAAGGTGATAAGACAGCGTGTTATGAAGGAGCTCCCGTTCATGGCTACTGAGAACATAATGATGCAGGCGGTAAAGAAAGGCGGCGACCGCCAGCAGCTCCACGAAGCGATAAGACAGCACAGTATGGCTGCCGGAAAGATCGTCAAGGAAGAGGGGGGAGAGAACGACCTCGTTGACCGCATAGCTTCCGACCCGATCTTCGGCATAACCAAGGAAGAGATCCTCTCGACCCTTCAGCCCGAGCACTTCACTGGACGTGCCCCCGAACAGGTCACCGAGTTCCTGAATGAGTGCGTAAAGCCGGTGCTTGATGCAAACAAGGACGTTCTCGGCGAAAAAGCAGAACTCTCCGTCTGAGGGCGCGACGGCGCCCCCGGTACCGTATGTAACGCTCATCAGGCGGTAAGACCCTGCCTCGCTGCTGCGTTCCCGGTGAAAAAGCAGAGCTCTCCGTCTGAGGGCGCGTGCTGCATTTCCGGAGAAAAAGCGTGACATTCGGGCTGAAATACGCATAAATATCAATTACGGCGGCAGAAATGCTGCCGTAATGTGCATTTTGACGATTTCTTCGCCGAAAATCGGAATAATTCACAGAAAATGCTTGACTTATCGAATAAATTGCAATATAATAATATAGTATTTGCATTTGTAAAAGAATGGAGTGAAAACATCAATTGAAACAAGTTAAAAAACCGGTGTTTTTTATCGTGTTCATACTGATCGCAGTATTCACATACTTCGCGATCGCGGGTTTCAGCACGTTCTACGGCGATATTGAGACCGTCCATGTAAGAGGCGTCAAGGATATCCGCTGGGGCATAGATATACGCGGAGGTGTTGACGTTACTTTTACGCCCTCCGAGGAAGCTGCCGACGTGTCGAACGATGACCTCGACGGTGCGCGCTCTATGATCGAGACGCGTATGGTCGCAAAAAACATCACAGACTACGAAATTTATGTTGATCAGAACAGCAAGAGGATAATCTGCCGCTTCCCGTGGCAGTCCGGCGACGACAGCTTCGACCCCGAACAGGCGGTCAAGGAGCTGGGCGAAACGGCTCTGCTCACATTCCGCAAGGGCTACAGCGGTGATCTTACCGAGGGTCAGACCTACGAAGACCTCCCGCTCGTACTCTCCGGCTCCGATGTGGCAAAAGCCGCTGCAGGCTATGACCAGCAGGAGCACCAGTGGCTCGTTTCCCTTGAGCTCAATGACAGCGGTAAGGAAGCTTTCCGTCTTGCTACCGAGGAAGCCAAGAACAACGGCTCCCGCATCTCCATATGGATGGACGACCTTGAGATCTCCGCGCCTACCGTCCAGTCCGTTATCGCGGACGGCCACGCTTCCATTTCCGGAAGCTTTGAAGATGCCGACGACGCAAAGTCCCTCGCGGATAAGATAAACGGCGGTTCGCTCCCCTTCAAGCTCGTTACCGACAGCTTTTCCACCATTTCTCCGACGCTCGGTACCGGTGCCCGTGACGCTATGGCAGTCGCAGGTGTGATCGCTTTTGTGCTTATCGCGATAATGGTCATCGCGATGTACAGGCTCCCCGGAGTTATGGCGGTCATCTCCCTTGCAGGTCAGGTGGCAGGTACGTTTGCCGCAATAACCGGCTTCTTCTCGTTCAACGACAGCTTCACCCTCACTATCCCCGGTATCGCGGGTATTATCCTTGCGGTCGGCATGGGCGTTGATGCCAACGTTATCACCAACGAGCGTATCAAGGAAGAGCTCGCTGCGGGCAAGACCATAGACGGTTCGCTCTATATCGGTTTCAAGCGTGCGTTCTCGGCGATCTTCGACGGAAACATCACCATGCTTATAATCGCGGTCATCTTAATGGGCGCGTTCGGCACTCCCGACAGCTGGGCATCTATACTGCTCACGCCTATATTCACATGGTTCGGTGTTTCGACTGCAGGTTCGATCTACGCGTTCGGCTATACTCTCGCAGTCGGAGTTGTGCTCAACTTCCTCTTCGGTATCCTCACCACAAGACTTATGACGATGTCGATATCGAGGTTCAAGGCTTTCAGAAATCCCGCATTCTACGGCGGCAAAAAGAGGGAGGGTCAGAGCAATGCAAAATAACAGATTTGACTTTCTCAAGAACAAGAAGATATTCTTCATTATCCCGATAGCTATTGCGGTTATCACCATAATCACTGCCCTCATCATCGGAGTTCCGGTGGATATCGAGTTCAAGGGCGGTACGATGCTCACCTACAGTTATACCGGCACGATAGACGTGAACGCGGTAAAGGCGAAGGTGGAATCCATGAACCTTGGTACTGTCGGAGTATCGACGGGTTCCGCGTTCGGCTCGGATCTTGAGACTGTCCAGGTCTCTTTCGCGTCCGATGAAGGACTTACGGCTGATGTGCAGGCGGGCGTTACCTCCGATCTCCAGGCAGAGTTCGCGGATAACAGCCTTGCGCTTGTAAACAGCCAGGACGTTAAGCCGAGCGCAGGTTTCTCGTTCTTCCTCAAGTGCTTTGTAGCTGTAATGTTCTCGTTTGTTCTTCTTATAATCTATATAGCGCTCAGATTCAAGAACATCGGCGGCTGGTCTGCCGGCGCGTTCGCGCTCGTAGCGCTTGCAAACGACGTATTCATGGTATTTGCGACGTTCGTGTTCATGAGACTCTCGATAGATGCGAACTTCATGGCAGTTATCCTGACTATACTCGGTTACTCTATCAACAACACTATCGTGCTTTACGACCGTGTCCGTGAGAACCGTAAGCTCTACGGCAAGAAGCTCACTATAGATGAACTTGTGAACACAAGTATCAACCAGTCGCTCACACGTTCCATAAAGACCACAGTTACTACCGCGATAGCAGTCCTCTCGATGTGCGTAGTTGCACTGATCTGCGGCGTTGAGTCGATAGTAAGCTTTGTTTTCCCGATGTTTGTTGGTCTGATCGCGGGCTGCTACTCGTCGATCTTTATCGCGGGACCTGCATGGACGGTCTGGAAGAACGCTCACCCCGACAAGCCCAAAAAAGCCTGATCGGCGCGTCTGCTCATGCGGGCAGAGGTGTGTGAAAGGTGCTATAAAACGATGCTTTCCGGTTAAAGAACAGGGAAGCGAATAAAGAAAATCAGCAGACCCGATAATTTACGAGTCTGCTGTTTTGATACAAAGGAGATGACGATATGAAAGCCGGTGTTTCGACTGCGTCTTTATATCCGATGGAGACCGAAATAGCTGTGCGCACCCTCGGAGAAATGGGGGTGAGGAATATCGAGATCTTTGTGAATGACACCTCCGAGCTTGAGGGAGAAGTCAGGGAAAAGATCGCTTCGTGCATAAAAGAGTACAATATGAACGTTGTTTCGATACACCCGTTCAATTCACCCCTTGAAACGTTATTTCTGTTCTCGGATTATAAACGGAGAGTTGATACGATATCCGCGCTATACAAAAAGTATTTTGAATTTATGCAGTACGTCGGTGCCCGGATATTCGTTCTGCACGGAGCGCAGAAGGACGCAAGATGCAGCGACGAGATGTATGTCGAGCGGTTTATGAAGCTCAACGAGTCCGCGTCGGAGTTCGGTGCGCTTGTGGCTCAGGAGAACGTGCATTACTGCAAAAGCGGAAATATAGAGTTTCTGAAGATGCTGGAGCGGGAGTGCGGAGCGAAGTTCGTTCTCGATATAAAGCAGGCTGTACGCGCCGGATATGACCCGATCGAGATAGCCGAGGCAGTAGGTGGGAGCGTTATCCACCTTCATGTAAGCGATAACCGCCCCGGAGCGGACTGCATACCCGTGGGGCAGGGAACATACGATATGGCAAAGCTTATTCGCGCGCTTCACGGCAAAGGATTTGACGGGGCTATGCTCGTTGAGCTCTACAGAAACGGGTATTCGGAGTTCTCAGAGTTGACAGAGAGTGTAAAACGTCTCGAAAATATCATAGAGGAATTTTCTTAATTGCAAAAAATATGAACAATTTTGCAAAAATTTCTTGCAATTGTAAAATTTTTATGGTAAAATAGTATCAATAGAGTAGAGGTCCCTTAAAGCCCCATCTGGAAGGAGCGTTTTTTATGAGATGTCCCGAGTGTGGATTTGAAGACAGCAAGGTCATAGATTCCCGGCCGACCGACGGCAGGATCCGCAGAAGACGTGAGTGTCTTTCCTGCAAGTGCCGTTTCACTACATACGAGATCGTTGAGAACATACCGCTTATGGTCGTTAAGAAGGATCACTCCATCGAGCCGTTTGACTCCGTCAAGCTTGCCGAACGTATCCGCCGCGCGACTATCAAGCGCCCCGTAAGCTATGAGACGATAGAGAGCATGGTCGAGGAAATAGAAGCTGAGCTCAAGAATAACCTGCAGAAAGAAGTCTCTTCCGCCCAGATCGGAGATATGGTTCTCGAAAAGCTCAAAAATACGGACGTGGTCGCTTATATCCGCTTTGCGTCGGTTTACAAGGAGTTCACCGATGCACAGAGCTTCATAAGCATGATCTCGGAACTTGAATAAAGGAGTCTTAATATGAACGATTGCTTATTCTGCAAGATCGCGGCGGGCGAGATCCCGTCAACAAAGGTATATGAGGACGATAAGCTCCTCGCTTTCAAGGACATCAACCCCCAGGCGCCGGTGCATATCCTCGTTATCCCGAAACAGCATTTCGACAGCGTTGATGCGCTTGACGAAACGAGTGCTCCCGTCGTTGGAGATATAATGCTCGCAGCAAAGAAGATCGCTGCGGAACAGGGTCTTTCAGGCGGCTACCGTATCATTACCAATATCGGCGAAGACGGCGGCCAAACGGTAAAGCACCTGCATTTCCATATTCTCGGCGGCGTAAAGCTTTCCGAACATATGTGCTGAAAAAACCAATAACAACAGACGAAGAGAGTCCTTTGATGAAAGGGGCTCTCTTTTTTGTAACAATTTGTAATAATTGCCGCGAAAATGTAACCGCTTTGTAATCGCATTGTAACCGTTCTGTTGTTGTATTTGCAGGGAAACCGTGATATAATACAGGTAAAGAACAGGAAACAAAGAAAAAAGGCGATCAAGCGGCGGAACGCGGCAGGAATATAAAACGAAAACCATAAATGTCTGATGTAAAAAGCCATGATATCTCCTTTCACCTGACCGCACCGCCGCTTTGTATAATAGAAAGGTCAGCAGAAATGAAGGGCAGAAAGCTTACGGCGTTTCTGACCTGTCCCGCGACATACAGTGTTTTGCCGTTTGTATTGTTTTTCGTCGCAATGTCGGGATACAGAGGGTGACCGATAAGGCTCCCTCCTTTTCACCCGCTGTATCCCGTTTGATATAGAAAGCCATGTTCAAAGCCGTCTCCCCTGCAAAAGCGGGGGAGAATGGCACCGATACGACAATTACTCAGGTCCTGAAGCCATGATAGATACCTCCTTTCCATTCGGAGCTGCCGCTTTGTTCGCACAAGGCGGCAGTTTCGTTTTGTGCATACTGCAAAAATATTCAAATGAATATTGCATTTTATTTGCGGTTATGATATAATATCAGAAGTAAGTTTGTGCTTACAAAATATCGGAAAGGACAGTAATATCATGGACATCAATGCAGCATACAAGCTTTGGCTTGAAAAGGCGACAAAAGATCCCGACCTTCAGAAAGAGCTGAAGTCGGTGGAAGGAAATGAAGAAGAGATAAACGACAGATTTTACCGTGAGCTTGAATTCGGTACAGGAGGTCTTCGCGGAGTTATCGGCGCCGGCACCAACCGTATGAATTACTACACGGTCTGCAAGGCTACACAGGGTCTTGCGTCTTATCTGATGAAGATAAAGCCCGAGGGCGCGGCTGTTGCTGTGTCTTATGACAGCAGAATAAAATCCACATATTTCGCCGAGTCGGTAGCAGAAGTCCTTTCCGCAAACGGCATACGCGTTTATATCTACAACGAGCTCATGCCTACGCCTATGCTTTCCTGGGCAGTAAGGTACTACAACTGCGACGCAGGCGTTATGGTAACAGCTTCCCACAACCCTGCAAAATACAACGGATATAAGGTTTACGGCCCGGACGGCTGCCAGCTCACTATCGACGCTGCAAACGCCGTTCTCGCGGAGATCAACAAGACAGATGTATTCAGCGGTATCCACTCCATAAAGCTCGATGAAGGCATCAAGAGCGGTATGATACGCTATATCGACGATAAGTGCATAGATGACTATATGGCAGAGGTCAGAAAGCAGGCTGTGCACCCCGATGTGTGCGCGTCCGCAGGCCTCAAGGTCGTTTACACTCCTCTCAACGGTACCGGCAACAAGCCTGTACGCCGCATTCTCAAGGAGATAGGGATAAAGGACGTTATCGTTGTTCCCGAGCAGGAAAATCCCGACGGAAACTTCACGACTTGTCCGTATCCGAACCCCGAATTCAAGGAAGCACTCGAAAAGGGTCTTGCGCTCTGCCGCAAGGAGAAACCCGACCTGCTGCTTGCCACCGATCCTGACTGTGACCGCGTAGGTATAGCTGTTCCGGACGGCGACGATTACGCTCTGTTCACAGGAAATGAAGTCGGCGCGCTGCTCCTCGAATATATTGCAAGAGAGAGAAAAGCTCTCGGTACTCTCCCGAAGGCTCCGGTAGCGGTAAAGACTATAGTTACCACAGATCTTACGCGTGCAATTGCGAAGAAGTACGGTATTGAGCTTATCGAGGTACTCACAGGCTTCAAGTTCATAGGTGAGCAGATAGGCTTCCTTGAGAAGAAAGGCGAGACGGATCGCTACATCTTTGGTTTTGAGGAGAGCTACGGATATCTTGCAGGCGGTTATGTGCGCGATAAGGACGCAGTGGTCGCGTCCATGCTCATTTGTGAAATGGCTGCATTCTACCGCGCTAAGGGTATATCGCTTATTGAAGCGAGAAGGAAGATGTATGAAGAGTATGGATCTTACTGCAATAAGCTCGATAACTTCGCGTTCGAGGGCGAGAGCGGAATGGCGCAGATGCAGAAGATAATGACGAGCGTTCGCACGAATGTGCCCAAGGATATCGCGGGAACAAAGGTAGTTGCGTTTGCAGACTATGAGGCAAGCGAGAAGACAGACATCGGCACAGGTGCGAAGACACAGATAGATCTGCCGAAGTCGAATGTCATCACACTTTATCTTGAAGACGGCGCAAGCCTTGTTATACGTCCTTCCGGAACAGAGCCGAAGATCAAGATATATTATACGACTATAGGAAAGACGAATGAAGAGGCTGCGGCACTTCAGCAGAAGTATTCTGCGGAGTTTACAAGTCTCATAAAAAGTATTACGGAATAATAAAGGGAACCTCTAAAGCACAATAAAAAGACAGCAGGCCCGAAGCGACAGAATGTCGAAAGGGCCTGCTGTTTTTATGCCGTTCGCTCTCCGAAAGTAAAGGGTACTCAAAAATTTTTTCACTTGAAATAATGGGTGAAAAAGTTTTTGAGGCTCCCCCTTGACTTTCGTCGTGACGGTGCGTTATACGGCTGCGCCGACGGGGCCGGGTGGGAAGCAGGAACATCTGCACCGCCCGTCGCTTTTCCCATTTTAACGCACCGCACCGCTTACTGTACTCCGCAGATATGACGGTTATGTGCCTCGGGGGCGAATAAAAAGCAGGAAAGGTGCGCATATTGCAAGTTCAGAGGGTTTCGGCAGCTTTAAATAGCTGTGTGAGGTTAGATGCGCCGATAACGCGGATACCTGTGCAGTCCCGCTTGTCGAGCGATGAAAGCGAGGATTTGGGGATAATGCAGGTCTTGAAGCCGAGACGGGCGCACTCGCGGACACGCTCGGAAGCGTGTGAGACTGCACGGAGCTCACCGCCGAGACCGATCTCTCCGAAGACTGCGAGATCCTCGGGAAGAACCCTGTCACAGAGACCGGAGAAGAGGGACAGCGCTACGGCAGCATCGGCAGCGGGCTCGGTAAGCCGCATTCCGCCGGTTATGTTCACATATACGTCGAACTGACCGAAAAGATATCCGGTACGCTTTTCGAGGACAGCGAGAATAAGACAGAGCCGGTTGTAATCGAAACCGTCGGCGGAGCGGCGGGGATTGCCGAATCCCGTTTTCGTGACGAGGGACTGAACCTCGGACAGGAGAGGGCGGGAGCCTTCGAGGGTGCAGAGGACGCTTATGCCGCTGATACCCGACGGACGCCCGGACAGGAGCATCTCGGAGGGGTTGGAGACTTCTTCAAGCCCCTTGTCGCACATTCTGAACACGCCGATCTCGTTGGTGGAGCCGAAGCGGTTCTTGACTGCGCGCAGAATACGGTATGAGAGCTGTTTGTCGCCCTCGAAGGTGAGCACCGTATCAACGATGTGTTCAAGCACCTTAGGGCCGGCGATGCCGCCATCCTTATTGACGTGACCGACTATGATTATCGGGATATTATAGCGCTTTGCCGTCTGCATGAACAGCGTCGTGCATTCCCGCACCTGTGTGATGCTGCCCTGAGCCGACGAGATCTCGGTTATCTGCATGGTCTGTATTGAGTCGATTATCACTACGTCCGGTTTTTCCTCGATAATGGCGGCATTTATGGCTTCGCAGTCGTTATCTGACAGCAGATAAAGGTTGTCACCGCCTACGCCGAGCCTGTCTGCGCGCAGCTTTATCTGGCGCTCGCTCTCCTCGCCTGAGATGTAGAGGACTTTGTTGGTTTTATCGAGATTATTGCAGATCTGCAGCAGCAGGGTGGATTTGCCTATACCGGGGTCTCCGCTTAGCAGCACGAGGGAGCCTGCAACGATACCGCCCCCAAGAACCCTGTCGAGCTCTGACGACCCGGTACCGAAGCGCGGGTCATCGTCCGCGCTGATCTCTCCGAGGGTCTTTGGTTTCAGCGTGCGGCCGCTCTTTACTGACGCGCGGGGAAGCTCCACCTGTTCGGTTATGGTGTTCCATTCGCCGCATTCGGTGCATCTTCCCACCCATTTCGGGTAGATATGTCCGCATTCACTGCATATATAAGAAACTTTCTGTTTCGCCAATTTTCACATTCTCCTTGTTTTTTGCTTCCTCGCCGAAGAACTGTCCGAGCCCTTTGCAGACTGTGAACGCGATCTTCTTGCGGTACTCGGGGCTGCTGAGGTTCGCGGCATCGCCGGGGTTTGAGAGAAATCCGCACTCTATCAGGAGCGCGGGCTGATCGGTGTTCTTGAACAGGTAAAGACCGTTGTCTATGAGCTTGACTTCGCGGTCATTCCCGGGCTGGAGCTCCGAGAAAAGCCCCTGCATTATCCTTGCGAGCCTGAAATTTGCGCTGTTGTTGGTGGTGTAGAACATCTGACCGCCGAAATAAGCGCTGTCGGTGAAGAGGTTCTGATGAACGGAGATGAAAACGCTTTCGGGATAGCTTTTTACTATCTCAAGCCTGTTTTCCATGTCCGAGATCTTCTGGTTGCGTATGCCCTCGACCCCGTCATCGTGTATCGAGATATCGTCCGTGCGCGTATAAACGACCTCGTAGCCGCAGAGCGTCAGCATTGCGCCGAGATCCTTGACGATATCGAGGTTCACGTCCTTTTCATATGTACCGTTCACGCCGACACAGCCCGAGTCGAGCCCGCCGTGGTCGGCATCCCTTAATACAACGGCTGCATTCCTGCCTGTGAACAGCGTTCAAGTCCTTATTTCATGCGGGTTTGGAGCACTTCGCGTGCTCCGCCCCGCAAAGTCGTGAAAATATACTTGATGTATTGTACCGTCAAATATAATCTCTTTGTTAAATATTCCAATCGATCTTGATCTCGCGTGTACCGTCGGGCTCTTTAGCGCCGATATAGACGTTGCTGATGAACTCATTGACGATCTCGAAATCGAGCTTGTCGATGTTACAGAAGCCCGCGAGCTTAACCGCTTTCGATTCCGTCGTCATAAGGCTCGTGTTGAGCGTGTCGATATGGGCTTTCTGCTTTTCCTTTTCTTCTTTCAGCTTGTCTATCTCCGAACGGAACTTGGCTGTATAGAGCTCATATTCCTCCGGTGTTATCCTGCCCTCAAGCCTGTCCTCATAGGTGCGTGAGATGAACTTCTGCCGTTTTTCGATGCGTTCATCAATGTCGCTGACGATCTTACGAGCGTTTTCAAGCTGCCCCATGACCCTTTCCGTCAGTACGAGCGAATCCATGTCGCAATACTCCGCAACGTGTGCGTTTATCGCCTCGATTATCTGCTGTTCGAGCTCCAGACCGCTTATCGCGGAGCAGTTCGGACAGCAGTCCGTGCCTTTGTGGAATGAGGCGCAGCGCAGATTGTAATACCTTTTGGTATGCTGCTTGTTGAAGTATGTATTGCGTTTCATCGGTCTGCCGCATACGGCGCATTTCACCTTGCCCGACAATGCCGGAGCCTCGCCCGTGACACAGCTTCCGCGGTGCGTCCTGCTTTTGAGCAGTTCCTGCACGGCGTACCATGTCGCATTATCTACGACAGCTTCGTGAGCATTAAATGTTCTTATCCACTCGTCCTTCGGGACTTTCAGCCTGTGGTGGTTCTTGTAGCTGACGAAATGGGTGCGCCCCTGCGCAAGAGTTCCCATATATACTTCGTTGTGAAGTATCGACGCTATCGTTGAGAGCGTCCACAGCCCGGTGTCCGGACTTGCGTCGGCGTTCTTGTTCACATAGTTGCTGTCGTGGCGGTGCTTGTACTCGGTCGGGTTCGGGATACCCTTATTGTTGAGCTCCGCGACTATCTTCTTGTAGCTCTGACCGGACAGATACCTCATAAATATGTCCTTTACGACCGGAGCGGTCTCGGGATCGATTATGAGATGATGCTTGTCCTGCGGGTCAACAAGATACCCGTAAGCTGCGAACGAGCCGGTGAACTGCCCGTTTTCACGCTTGTGACGAAGTATGCGGCGCACATTCAGAGAAGTGTCCTCGCAGTACCACTCGTTGTTCAGACCGTTGATCTGGCGGGCGCGCTTGTTGTAGGCGTCGTCCGTGTCCGCGTGATCGACGATGCTGATGAACCTTACTCCCCACTCGATGAACTTGTTGTGGATATACTCCTCAATAACTCCGAGGTCACGGGAGAAACGGGACTGGGATTTGCATAGAACGACATTCACGATGCCTTTTTCGCAGTCTTTCAGCATTCTCTGAAAATCCGGGCGGTCGAAATCCGTACCGCTGTAATTCTCGTCGCAGTAAACATCGTAGATGTTCCAGTTGTGCTCTCTGCAATATTCGGTCAACAGGGAGCGCTGGTTCTGTATGCTCTCGCTTTCGTCAGTCCTGAAGCGCTTGTTTCTGTCCTCATCGGACAGTCTTACATAAATAGCTACACTTATCATTTTTACCTCCTTTGAGGCAAAAAATGCAGCGTAACTCCCCATAGGGTCATTATACCACATTATTTGCCTTGAATCAAGCTATTTTTTACGCCGCTGTTTTTCTGTCTATGCGGCGCTGGACTGCCGATGTGACCGCCTTTCTGCGAGCGTCCTTGTCGGTCGTCTTGTACACGTTGATGATCTTGTATTTTACTTTAGTTTTCACTAACATGCCCCCTCTGGAATTTGCTGTTCAAATATATGAGCGAGCACGTCCTGTTTATTCCCGCATCTACGGCGGGCGTGGTGATGAGTTCATTTCTTATCATATTACCTCTCTTCCTTGCGGGCTGCGCCTGTCTGTATTTACGGACAGCCCGATAATTACTTCTTCTCCCATATTTTTTTTATTTTTCTGTAAGTCTGAATTGCCGCGAAAGCCATAGCAAATCTACGGCGGCACACCTCCGAATATGGTGTGCATGGGTTTCCACCTCCTTTTTATCTGCGCCCGCGACTGCGGTGCTTTTTCTGCTCGGTAGGTTTCTGTGCAGGGTTCTCCTTCTCCGGCTCGTCCTGCTTTTGTACAGGTTCCGACGTTATCGGTTTAGGCTCATCGCGTTTCTGAACGGGCTGAGTCTGTGTCTGTACCGATTTTTCCTGTACAGGATTTTCCGGCGGGGACTCCTGCTGTTCTTTCTTCTCTGCGATCACTTTGCTGATGTAGTCGCCATACGATATATTCAGATAGGTCGCGGCGATCTCGCGGAGCGCCTTGATAAGATAATCCTTGTCATCTATCGTTCTTTGAATTTCCGCGATGCGGTCGTCATATTCCTGTTTCTGAATTTCGAGCTGCTGAACATCATCAGGCGAATTGATACAATGACGCGAAAGCGAGGATTTAGCTATTTGTTGCTTCATCTTTTCCGCAAGAGTTTTGTCGGGCTTGTCCTCTAACTCACGGTAATTGTCGCACTGTTTTAGCAGATCATCAAAGCGGTGTTGTTCTTTTGTGAGAGCGTTAGATTTCTTTACTGCCTTGTCATGCTCTTTCTGTGTCTCCTCGATTTTTGTGTGAACTTCGCTTATGGAATGGATTTTCAGCTTGTTAATTAACGCGAGCTGCGCTCCCAATTGAAATACATCACGGTCGTTGTTCGGCAGGTACTCCAAACTTTCATCGCGTTTGTTCTCTCTTTTCGTTCCGTCAACTACACGTTTAGCGAGCTGAGTTATGGTGCTTGCAAAACAGATAGTCAGGGTTTGACCCTTGTTGTATGCGTCTTCGCGGGAAGCATTACCCAGATCGTCCTTCCACTTAATTCTTGAAGCAATATTCTCAACGATGTAGTCTTCGCCCAACGTTTTCAATCGCGTAAAATTCTTTTGACCCGGAGCTTTGATAGCTGTGTTTGTGCCATACTTGAACACATAGCCCCGTTCTTCGAGCGCAGTTGCAAGCTCGTCATAGTTCTTACTACTCAACACAAGCGTGTCGATCTCGCGACGTATCTTTTCTTTCCACGACGTACCTTTTCGGAGCGCGTTCCACTCGCCGTAAGTCATACCCCTCTTGTGTTTCGGTTCGATGTACTGCACACCAAAAGCAAGGCACACCCTATCGGAATGATCGCGTAGCTTGCGGCGCGTTGTATAGTTGTCGTTAAATTTGTGACCGTCAATACCGTATGTATTTATCAGGATATGGTTATGTAGGTGCTCCTTGTCAACGTGAGTTGCAATTACGGCTTGGACATTATCTCCGAAAGCTTTTCTGATAAACGCTAAACCCATGCGGTGTACCTGTTCCGGAGTCAGGTTGGGATCGTGCTTAAACGACTGGATATAGTGTATTGCCTTAACTCGGTTCTTACCAATTTTGTTTAAGGGCTCGTTAAATCTGTGGTGCGTGCATTGTTCGTAAACATATTTCATGTTCAAATAAGCGTCATCAGCATTTGTGAAGCAGTTATGGGAATTGCAAAGAAACTGTCCTTCCGTCTTTTCGGGATTTAATATGTACTTCAATGTTGCCTTGACGTTGTCGTGTATTGCGATTGACTTTAAGATCGGCATTATCATCTCTCCTTTGTTTTTCATTTTTGGTTAGCCCTATGGCTTTCTATCTGTTTCTTTATGGCGCGGTTAGCGCCGGTTTGCGGTTTCAGGCGGCAGCTTGACCCTGCGGGTTCGCACTTTCCGTCCCCGGAAAGTGCGAGAAATTTTTGAGGGGGTCCCGCAAAAATTTCAGAAAGTATACGTATACTTTCTCTGCTTGCGTGAGTTACTTTTTTAAGCCGGTGTACGTATACCGGCTGTTTCAGAAATATGCTGACCCTCGTACTTTTTTCAGATTTTGCAGTTAAGATCATCTCCTTCGGTCTCGAAAATTTATCCTTCCAATAATATAGGGGTTTTCTAGGCGCTTTTTATCTGCCTTTTTGACGATTTCGTAGGAATCACTATGCAAATTTGTGAAACCTGATGCTGAGTTGTGCAATATTCAGATGCCGGGGCAGGTGTTTTTATATGACGGATATGTGCTACGGAATCAATCCCCCTCATAAATAAGGATAAAAAAACGCAATTTTTATAGTACATTGGATAAAGGAATTTCAATTATTTTGAATTTTCGTACAAGATGTTGGGTTAAGGGTTTCTGCGGCTGCCGGAGTTGTTTATTTTTACCCTTGGGTTTGGCAGTTGTGAAACACAGTCTATGGGTGTTGGAATCAATGTCCCTCACTAATAGGGAAAATTTAACATCATTTTTTAAGGTTAAAACCGCCGTATTTTCGCGCTATTTGAAAAATTCATAAGATATGACAGGTTAAGAGTTTATACATCTTCCAGAGTTGTATATTTTTACCCGGCTTCGATGTTTCTGAAACTCAGACTATGTGGGACGGAATCAACGCCCCTCACTAATAAGGAAAAAAATTGCGATTTTTAAAGTCAGTTAGCATAGGCATTTGCAAATTATTTGAAAATTCGTGCAAGATGTCGGGTTAAAGTTTTCTGCGACTGCCGGAGTTGTATATTTTTACATCGGGTTTAGACTTCTTGACCTGCCGTAAATGCTTCAGATGATTTATCCCCTCATAATTAGGGAACGAAAAAGCCGTAAACGCAATGCATAATGATCCCGGTTTTCAAATATTACTGTTAAGTTCGTATGATCTGACAGGTTAAAGCTTTTTCATCTGCGGAGATTGGTGATTATTGTTCTGGCTTTGACGTTATGATTATCGGGGAATGAAAGCTGGAATTATACTTCTCTCTATAGTAAGGGAAAATAATTGAAGAAATTTGCGGTAGTTTCACGGAACTTTCATTTTAAATCTCTGTTATGACCAATTGAGGGCTGCGGGTTTTGTTAAAAGTAACGTAAGAATGCTTAGATTTACACTACCCTTCATATATAAGGATAAATTCCAATTGATATTGGGGGCAATTTTCGAGGTTTCGAATCAAAATCTGCGAATTGTACAATAAGGATTGGCTGTTTTATACAAAAAGCCCTTGATAGGATGTTACACCTATCAAGGGCTTTCTTATTAGGTATTGATTTTTCAGCGAATATGTGGTACAATATCTCTGCGACATTATTTAATCGATCTCTAACTATTAGGGCGCGCCTTTATTTATGGTAAAGGTGCGGCTCAAGTTTCTATTGCCTTAATGGTTAGAGATTAAATTGTGTCGCAGCAATGAGTCCGCATTTTTACAGGTGCGTGGCTTAGGCTGCGCACTTTTTGTATATAAGGGGTAATAGAAATGATGAAGAAAGTTGTATGTGCTGTGGTGTCGGTTCCGGTCGAAAAGCTGCCGTACAAGTATAATGAAGCCGAAGAAAGTGTTATCATGCTCAAAGCAAAACTCTCCGCGATCTTGCAGCAGGCTGCCGCAGACACGACCCTCACGGTCATGACTAACGGGGAGTTCGGTGTTCCGCTCTGGTGTCTGGAAATGGCACAAGCGTCAAAATGGCTCGGGCATTCCATAAAGACAGCGATCGTTGTTCCCTGTGATGAGCAGGATACGGGCTGGGCTGAGGACTGGCGCGACAGATACTACAAAGTTATCGAGACCGCCGATAGTGCGCCGGCTCTGCCCCTCGAATATACCGATATTTGCAGCAGCGTTGAGGATCGCTACGATATGGCAGATAGATACATGATTGACAACTGTGACTTTGTTGTAGCCGTGACCGCTGGGGATGAAGTGCCGGGCGCAGTTGAATGGGCGAAGAGCAAGGACAAGCAGATAGTGTACTTTGATGCAGAGACGCTGAAAGTGTGGCAGTAACATATTTGCTAATATTACCAAAAACAGCTTGTACTTTGGCCCTTGCAAGCTGTTTGTGAATTTTAACGAAAAATATTGAAAAAATGGTGAAATGTGTTATAATAATATTATATACTGCTGTACATAACGGAGGTTTGCAATAATGAGTAGCGGATATATCAGGTATAACGAGTGTTCCATAAGTTCTGCATTTAATGATTTTTATATTGTTCCGGACTATCAAAGAGAATATGTCTGGAAAGACGAACAGGTCGAACGACTGCTTTCCGATCTGATAGAAGCGTTTGAAGATGACCCCAATAAATCATACTTTCTTGGTACAATTGTAACATTCGCCAGTGGCGGTAACACATTTGAACTGATCGACGGTCAGCAAAGACTTACAACTTTCTTCATTCTTCTTTGTGCAATAAAGCACATCTACAAAACAAGAAATGATAATACGAGTGTGTTTGATAATCTTATTTACAGTTCAAAGATCAATGCTGATGGCGAAACCGTAAATCAATATCACCTCCGTCTGCAATATGAAGATGCCGGTAACTGCTTGGAACTCATTGAAAAAGACGAGCCCCAGCCCACAAGCATTACCAATTCAGGAGAATTACTGTTCAAAGCATATAAGATTATCGCTGATTCCTTATCAGAATACGATAAATTAAAAAAATTCGTAGGATTCCTTTTGAATAAAACGAGCTTTATTCGCATTGAAACTCAGGATATGACTAATGCTCTAAAGATATTTGAAACTATTAATCAGCGCGGAAAAGGTCTTGACCCTATGGATTTGCTGAAAAACATGGTTTTCCGTCAGGTGAGCAGAGAAAAATTCAAAGAACTTAACATGAATTGGAGAGAGATAACGAAAACTCTAGAAAAAATTGAGGAAAAGCCGCTCCGTTTCCTCAGATACTTTATCATGGCTAATTATAACACGTCAGATTGTAAAGACGGCATACTTCGTGAAGATGATATTTATAATTGGCTTACAAGGAACAACAAACAGTGTCGTTATGAGGAAGAGCCGTTCAAATTTGTTCAGAAGATGAAAGATAACGTGAACTCTTACGCGGAATATAGGAAGCCCAACAACAGCGAGAATGGCAACATTCATCTGAAAAACATACCTTTACTTGCAGGCCGCTCCTACAAGCTGCATTTAATGCTTATGTTGGCTGCTTCAAATATGAATGACGATGCCAAAGCACAATTCAAGAAAATTGTTGAATCCGTAGTATATTACACAGTTATAAACAGAATTACCACCAATGAGACCGAGCGCCTTTTTGTAGATTGGTGTGGTTCTGTCAGAGAAATCAAAACTATTGAAGAACTTAATAAGTTTACTTACGAGAAAGTCATTCCTAAAGTTTCATCATGGAAAGCTGATAATGAGGTCAATTTCATGCGCCTTGGTCTGAACAGTATGCAGCAATACAGAATAAAGTTCATTCTCGGAAAGATAACCGCTTATGTTGATTCGCTGCTTCTTGGCAAAACCACAGTAGACGATCTTTCACAGTATATCGATTCAGCTGTTGAGATTGAGCATATCATGCCGCAGACATGTGATGATAAATCTGCTTACAATATTACTGATGAGGAGTACGAAGTCTATTTAAACAGACTGGGAAACCTTACTCTGCTTGAAAACAGCATCAATCGATCAATTCACAATGATAGTTATGAAGAAAAGTCGAAGGCTTATAAAGCATCGAAGTTTCACCTTACAAGATCACTGCCCGTACTCATAGATCAAGGACAGAATACTGCAATAACAAGAACGAACAAGATGCTGAGAGCATGGAGCGAGTGGAAAAAGAGATCTATTGATGAAAGACAGAAAATGCTTTATGATCTCAGCGAGAAGATCTGGTCTTTAGATCAAAGTGCTACATAAAACATGATTGATACTATCTATAAATAGTTCAACGATGATATTTATCTGTTTATGCAGGTAAAAACGCTTGACCCATCTTTCAGTGAGGTACCCCCATGCCCTTTCAGATGATCCGCAACGACATAACAAAAGTTAAAGCCGATGTGATCGTGAACACGGCGAATCCCAAGCCTGCCATCGGCGGCGGTACCGACAGCGCGATATACAGTGCCGCAGGAGAAGCCGAACTGCTTGCGGAGCGCAAAAAGATCGGCAACATAGCCCCAGGACAGGCTGCGGCGACACCCGCGTTCGCCCTGCCCGCAAAGCATATCATTCACACGGTCGGTCCCGCGTGGATAGACGGCGAACACGGCGAGCGCGACATACTGCGCTCGTGCTATGAAAAGTCGCTGGAGCTCGCGGCGGAGCTGAACGCGGAGAGCATTGCGTTCCCGCTGATAGCGACCGGAGTTTACGGTTTCCCGAAGGACGAGGCATTGCAGATAGCACTTTCGGCGATACAGAAATTCCTGCTCACGCACGATATGACAGTCATCATATCGGTATTTGACAAGGATTCGTTCGAGTTGTCCGGGAAGCTGTTCGCGGGCATTGACGAATATATCGACGAGCATTACGCCGCCGACACCGCTGATGCCGAGTATCGTTATGAGGGAATGAACAGCCGCAGCCGTTATGAACGCGAACGAATGCACCTGCGCAGGCAGCAGCCGAAGGAAGAAAGCCTCGATGATGCGCTGAAAAATCCCGGAAAAACATTTCAGCAGCGGCTTTTCGAGCTTATAGATGCAAGCGGTATGGGTGATGTGGCTGTTTATAAGAAAGCAAATATTGACAGAAAGGTTTTCTCAAGTATCAAATGCAAGCCGAATTACAAGCCGAAGAAAAAGACGGCTGTGGCATTTGCGATAGCTTTGCAGCTCGATATGCCGACAATGCTCGACCTTTTGTCGAGAGCGGAGATCGCATTCTCGCCAAGCAACCAATTCGACCTTATCATTGCATATTATGTGAACAAGGGCGTGTATGACATTTTTGAGATCAATGCCGCGCTTTTCAAATACGGGCAGCCGATACTCGGAGAATAAGATCGGGAAGTGGAAAATTTGTCGTCTGACAAACGACCACTTCCTTCTTTATATGTGTTATACTTATGTTAACATAAAACAAAGGAGGATAACACAATGATCGGAGCAATTACAGGTGATATGATAGGCGCGCCCTACGAGTTCGACAGGGGCAATAAGACAAAGGATTTCCCGCTTTTCGGTAAAGGTTCGCACTTCACGGACGACAGCGTTATGACTGTCGCGGTCGCGGAGGCTCTGCTTGACAGCATGGGTAAGTCGGACGACGAGATCAGAGCCGCGCTTGTGGCATCAATGCAGAAATGGGGAAAGCGCTATCCCAACGCGGGCTACGGCGGTATGTTTTATCGGTGGCTGAGAGAAAAAGAGCCGAAGCCTTACGGCAGCTATGGCAACGGTTCCGCTATGCGCGTATCGTCGGCAGGCTGGCTGTTCGATACGCTGGAGGAAACACGGCATATCGCACGTCTCACAGCGGAAGTGACCCACAATCACCCCGAGGGGATAAAGGGCGCGGAAGCGGCTGCAAGCGCGATATTCATGGCGCGCAGCGGCAGCAGAAAAGCCGGGATCCGCGAGTACATCATCGATGAGTTCGGCTACGATCTCTCCCGCACCTGCGACGAGATACGCCCGGATTACTACCATGTCGAGACTTGTCAGCAGACCGTTCCCGAAGCGATAACCGCATTTCTCGAAGGCGCGGATTTTGAAGATGTTATCCGCACAGCCGTGTCTCTCGGCGGCGACTGCGATACGCTCACCTGCATTGCGGGAAGTATTGCGGAAGCGTACTACGGGATCCCCGATGAGATAGCGGAAGAGTGCAGAAAGCGTCTGCCCGCAGATATGCTGGCGGTGATCGACAGATTTTCGGAAATGAAAAAAAGCGCAAAAAAGCGGTCGTTTCACGATATGTTCCTTAACGGGAACGAGATCATAGACAACGCTATAAACATATTTCACGACGACGGCAGCAAGGAAAATCTTGTTGCTTTGCTCGATGCGATACGCGAGCGTATGCATCAGGACGGACACTTTATCTTCCCTGTCATCAGGGAAGAAGACGAAGAAAACAGCTTCATATTCCGCACCATACGGACAAAAGACGGAAAAATCTGGCACGCGGCATTCACCAATCAGGCGGAGTTTGAAAAAGGCGCTCCCAGCGAGGTGATCTCGAACTTCATAGATGTTATGCTCAAAAATAATCTTGAAAGTGAAGCCGCGGGCATTATCATAAACCCGTGGGGACAGGCATTCCTGCTGGCGAATGAACTTATTGAAAAGATTATTCAGGCTGACGGCGACGTGGAATACGCCGTTCCCGATGATCCGATAACCGCCGAGCTGCTTGAGGACGGCTCGTTCCTCAAAAAGACGTTAGAGATCTGCAACCGTAACCGCTCACCGCTCAACCTCATAAAGCTGGCGAAAATTCTCCGTGACAGCTTTGTATGGATCCCTTGTAATGCGATCCTCAGCGACCGCGACTACGAGAATTGGTCGAAAGTTGTGCTTGACGCGGCAGACAAAGGCGATCTTGATTCGGTAGTCGGACACGAGTTCACCAACGAAGACAATATCCGTTTTGTGCCCGATATACTGAAAAACGGCGACGATCTCTTCTTCCCGGTGTTCACGAGCGACGATGAAATGGGCGAATACGGCGAACATTTTTCCAAGTTGCAGAAACACTTTCTCGAAGCCGCCAATCTTGCCCGGAACAACGAGAAGAATGTCAAGGGTATTGTGATAAATCCTTTTTCTGAATCATTCATTATACCGATTGAGCTGTTCGATGTCATCGCGGATTTGGAGTCAAGCGTGGAGAAGGATGAGTAAGACCTTTCTAAGAGACAAACCGTGTTTAGCCGAGTATTGATCAGATAAACACGGTTTTGTCTGTTTATTACTCAAATAAATTAGCGACATTAAACTTGTGAATATGCTTTTTTAGTGCTAAAATGGTTGACCAATTGTACAAAATGATGTATAATTATTGTATATGACTTCTTATAAGAAATAATTATCGGAAGTGAGGTGCTTGTTGTGACAATACTTGATAAAAAAGATATGTCCGAGGAAGATATTAAGCTCCAGTATATCACACCTGCCATTCTCGAAAAATGGGATAAGAGCAGGATAACAATGGAAACGAAAATAACCGACGGTCAGATCAAGCTGAACGGCAATTTCGCTCACCGCGACAAGAAAAGCATAAAACGAGCGGATTATATTTTGTATTGGAACAGCAGTTGTCCTATTGCTATTGTCGAAGCCAAAGACAACAATCATAGCGTATCACACGGGTTACAGCAGGCTAAAGACTACGCTCATATGATGGACGTTCCTTTTGCATACAGTTCAAACGGTGATGCTTTTTACGAGCACGATATGCTTACCGGCGCTGAGAGACAGATAGCGCTTGAAGACTTTCCTTCTCCCGATGAGCTGATAAGTCGGTATAAACAGGCTGCAAATAAAGAACAAGGGTTATCCGATGCTGAAATAACGGTTATAAATCAACCTTATTATTCAAGCCAGAACACCTATGAGCCGAGATACTATCAGCGTGTTGCAATAAATCGTACCGCAGATGCAGTCGCAAAGGGTCAGCAACGCCTTTTGCTCGTTATGGCTACCGGCACCGGTAAGACCTATACTGCTTTCCAGATAGTTTATCGTTTACTTAAAAGCGGTATGAAGCGCAAGATCCTTTATCTTGCTGACAGAAACATTCTTGTGGATCAGTCTATACAGCAGGATTTTTCTCCTCTGGAAAAAGTGATACATAAAATAAACGTAGCCAAGGACGACAGAACGACGATAACATCACATCAGGTATATTTCTCGCTCTATCAGCAGCTTATCGGCGATGATGATAAGGAACATTTCTCTGAACTGTTCGATAAGGATTTCTTTGATATGATCATTGTTGATGAGTGCCACCGCGGAAGCGCAAAAGAGGACAGCAAGTGGCGCAGGATCCTCGAATACTTTGATTCTGCAACTCAGCTCGGTATGACCGCTACACCAAAGGAGACGGCATATACATCTAATATAACCTATTTTGGTGAGCCCGTATATACATACTCGCTGCGGAATGGCATCGAGGACGGTTTCCTCGCTCCGTTTAAAGTTGTTGGAGTGACTACCGACATAAGTGATGGATGGAGACCGATAAAAGGTCAACGCGATATTTACGGTAACGAAATACCGGATAGGATATATAACAATACGGACTACGACTATAATATCATAATCGCTGACAGAATAAACCAAGTGGCACAGGAGATAACAAATTATCTTGTAAGCACCGACCGTATGCAAAAAACCATAGTATTCTGCGCTACGGAAGAGGCTGCCGAGAGAATGAGGATCGCACTGACAAATCTGAACAATGATGTGTGTGCGAAAAATCCGGATTATGTTGTACGCATTACCGGATCTGACGATTATGGCAAAAGCAAGCTCGATTATTTTATCTCAGTATCGTCGCCCTATCCCGTAATAGCGACAACATCAAAACTGTTGTCCACCGGTGCGGACTGCAAAATGACAAAGCTGATCGTCATAGATGAGAATATCGGCTCTATGACTGAATTCAAGCAGATAATCGGACGCGGCACCCGTCTCCGCGAAAAGGATGGCAAGACGCATTTTGTCGTAATGGACTTCCGGGGAATATCGCGGCTGTTCTATGATCCGGAATGGGACGGTCCCATTGAGGTCTTGCCTGGTTATCATCCTCCACAGCCCAAAGACGGACCTGGAATACCTGCATATCCTCCTGCACCACCCGTCGAGCCGACACCTAAACCATATGTTGATGTTAACGGATGCCGTGTCAGCATTATAAACAAAACGGTTTCCGTGTATGATGCAGACGGAAAGCTTTTGCGTCATGAAAACATCATAGATTATACGAAAACCAACATACGCGGCGAATATGCCGATCTGGAGCATTTTGTACGCTGCTGGAACAGTGAGGAAAAGAAGAAAGCAATTTCGGAACTGTTTAAAGATCACGGTATTGATCTACAGGCTTTAAAAGAGTCACAGGGCATGGCAGATGTCGATGATTTCGATTTTATAACCCATATTGCGTTCGATCAGAAGCCTCTGACGCGCAAAGAACGTGCAAATAATGTCAAAAAGCGAGATTTCATAAGCAAATACAGCGGAATGGCAAAGGAAGTCATCGAAGCGCTTCTTGATATGTATAGCAACGAAGGCATATATCAGATCGAAGATACGCAGGTGTTGAAACTGGATCCGTTTGCTAAAATGGGCAAGCCGTCGGCTATTGTCAAGCTGTTCGGAGGCAAAGACGGATATATCGCCGCTCTTAAGGAACTCGAAGAAGAAATATACAAGGCAGGATAAGATATGAGCAGTTTAGGAAACTTTGTCAAGCGTCTTCGTGACATTATGCGGCAGGACGCGGGAATTAACGGTGACGCACAGCGTATAGAGCAGATAGCGTGGCTATTGTTCCTCAAAGTATATGATACGCAGGAAGAAACATGGGAATTCGACGATGACGAGTATGAGTCTATAATACCCGAAGATTGCCGTTGGAAAAAATGGGCAGGCGAAAAAGATAAAGATAATCATATTATCAATGAGCATCTATTATTAACCGGTGATGATCTGCTTGAATTCGTGAATAATAAGCTGTTTCCGACGCTAAAATCCATTGAAGTATCAAAAACCACACCAATAAACAAGGCGATAGTTAAAACTACCTTTGAAGATACCAACCAGTATATGAAGGACGGTGTTCTTCTGCGTCAGGTCGTAAATGTCATCAACGAGCTTAAACTTGACGATTATGAGGAGAGCCACGCATTCGGAGAGATATATGAATCCATACTCCGCGAACTCCAAAGCGCGGGCTCGGCGGGTGAATTCTATACTCCCCGTGCGGTCACTGACTTTATGGCACAGACCATACAGCCCAAGATCGGTGAGAAAATGGCGGATTTTGCCTGCGGTACGGGCGGATTCATCATAAGTTGGCTGAAAGCTCTTGAGCCTCAGAAGAAAACTGTCGAGGATCAGGGAGCTTTTGATACATCTGTTTACGGCATTGAGAAAAAGCAATTCCCATATATTCTTTGTGTAACAAACCTGCTGCTCCACAATATTGATACACCGCGTATTTATCACGATAACTCTTTATTGAAGGATATTCTCGACTATACCGAAGATGACCAATTCGATGTAATTCTTATGAATCCTCCTTACGGCGGCAACGAGAAAAACGAGGTAAAGAACCATTTCCCGTCCGATCTTGCAAGCAGCGAGACTGCCGACCTTTTCATGTCTGTAATAATGTATCGCCTGAAACAGAACGGGCGCGCCGCTGTAATTCTCCCGGACGGATTCCTGTTCGGTACAGATAATGCAAAAGTCGCAATAAAAAAGAAACTGCTCGGAGAATTCAATCTGCACACGGTCATTCGTATGCCGCACAGCGTGTTCGCTCCGTACACTTCAATCACTACCAATATTCTGTTCTTTGAAAGGACAAGCTCCACAAAGGAAACTTGGTTTTACAGACTTGATATGCCGGAAGGCTACAAGAATTTCTCCAAAACCAAGCCTATGAAGCTGGAACACTTTGCTCCGGTCATAGAATGGTGGAACAACAGGCAGGAATTGTCCGAGGACGGGTTCGACAAGTCGAAGAAATACTCCGTTCAGGAGCTTATTGACCGCAATTATAATATTGATCTCTGCGGATATCCGCATGAAGAAGAAGAAATACTGCCGCCGAAAGAGCTTATTCAGCAGTACCAGGAAAAGCGCGCGAGCCTTAACGCCGATATTGACCGTATTCTGGAACAGATCACGGGAATTTTGGGAATAGGGAATATATAACACTTTGTAGAAAGGGTATATTAAATGGTACACAGTGGATTACTTGTTTGTAGTTTCTTTGTGAAAAAACGTTATGGACGCGATGATACCAAAGCTATTGAATTAAATAGACCCATAGATGTAGAATTTGTAGATCATACTGAAAGTTTTTCTTCAATATGGGAACTATTCACTCGATTCATTAGTGCCAATACAACTCCTAAAGACGATGAAAATAGCATGAAGCTTTTTTCAATTAATCAGGATTCCATAAAAGAGCATGACACACAGCAGTATCATGCTTTATCGTTTATAGTTAGCTCCGGTTCATATGGTATAGAAAGTAAGATTACAAACCGTACTACAAAAGTGGTAAATTATCTAAGAACCCGCGATGATGCTGATATAAAGCAATTTTATGGATTGATATTTATCCCGAAAGATGTAGATGAAATAAATGTTCAAAAAGGTATTTTCCTTTTTCAAACAATCGGAACATATGGGGTTAAGACAATTACAACCAAACAGATGAAGGAGTTTTTTGCAGGATGTGATCTTACTCTCGAAACCCGTTCTGTTTCAATAGGCATATTTTTGAGAAAAATACTTGAAGAAGGAAAGCTAAGTAAAGTGACTTTACTCAGGAATAACATCTCTCCCGATCCAACTGACAATATGCTTATATCTACGGGACGGGAAGAGAAGGTTTTTATAAGACCGAGATTAAAAGAATCTTGGGTTCAAAAGCTGTTAGATTATGTTGATGGAAATAAGGATGAATCCATTTTTGAAGTTAACGACAATATATATGAGGATATTTGTATATCATTCAATTTAGCTGGAAGAACTAAATCCGCAAAACTGAAGGATATTGATAGATTTAGTTTATCAGAGGATATACCGGATACAATTTATAACAATGGAAACATAAATGTCGAAGGACTTATAAAACATATGATTGAAACTGCCGAAACATATAAAGAAAAGATGGTTTTTCGTATAAAAGAATGAGGTAAAAGTATGATTAATAATATTGGCTTTATTCTTATCATCGTTGCTATTATTCCAGTAATTATTTCGATTTTTCATGAGCATAAAGGCTTTTTTAATATAAAGACAGTCATTCTTGAACATTTTAAAATGTTCAAGAACTGTAAAAGCCAGTACATTGTATTTTACGGCTCCCCACTATTACTATCTGTAGGATTAGCATTTATCTATGATGCTAAAGATGATTTTTATAATAATCTTTCAGTAATAATTTCCATTATACTATCTATGTTATTCGCTGTGTTAGCTATATTGTCAAGCTATAATTACTCTAATACGTCAGGCAATGCTTCAAACATACTTAAAGTTGTTAATGAAACCATTAATTCTATAGTCTTTGAAACAATGATATGCGTTTTTTTATTATTATATGGAATGATTGTAATAATTATCCATGATGTAACGACATTAAATATAATAGTAAATAAATGCCTTACTGGGGTGTCTTGCTTCTTCTTTACCGTTTTGTTATTAGATTTGCTTGTTGTTATTAAGAGAATGAGCAAGATTATTAAAATCAAAATGAATGAAAGGAATTAAGGTTCATGACCGCACAGCAGCTTAAAAACTCAATACTGCAAATGGCTGTTCAGGGCAAGCTCGTGCCGCAGGATCCCAACGACGAGCCCGCGAGCGTTCTTTTAGAGCGTATAAAAAAAGAGAAACAGGAGCTTATCAAAGCCGGAAAGATAAAGAAAGACAGCAAAAGCTCCGAGATCTTCCGCGGGGCTTCGCGTAATTTTCCTTATACCTTTTGTGAGCAGATCGGCAAGGAAGTGCGGGACATTTCGGACGAGATACCGTTTGATATTCCGGAGAGCTGGGAGTGGGTGAGGTTAGGTTTTATTAGTACATATAATGAGCCAAAACAAAAAATAAA
>JAGBMA010000092.1 GCA_017635095.1 Ruminiclostridium sp.
AAACAAGATAGTTACGGCATAAAAGCGTTGACTTTTTACAGATTTGGTGATATAATAAATGTGTCCTCAATAACTGCCTTTTGGCAGTTATTGGCTGAAAATCTGCAAAACAGATTTTCTGATGTTGTTTAAATTGCACCTGCGGTGCATTTAATCAACGGACACATTCCTTGATGTTAAGCTCATTTCGTCCTTCGGACGAACAAAAGTGCAAGGAAAATCCTAAAATATATAAATTTTCCTTGCACTTTTGCAGCCAATAAATTGCTTCAAGCTGCGCTACGAAGCAATTTATTGGCTGATGAGCAGACATTAATAAACAATGCAGCCGGCTCAGACCGGGTCGGCTGCATCTGCGGGTATGGCGGAATTGGCAGACGCGCCGGATTTAGGTTCCGGTGGGAAACCGTGCAGGTTCAACTCCTGTTACCCGCACCAGGCGTAAGATAAGAAAAAACCCCACAATCGCGCAAATCCGCGCGGTTGTGGGGTTTTCTCGCTTTTTGCCTGTTCTTGAAGATCTCAAAAGAATACTCAAAACGCCTAAAAAATACGCTCATTATTAAAAACTTGCCACGCCACTTGCCACGCTGTCCGGCGTTCAATTGACCAGGCTGCGAAGTCTCCATAGGGTACCTCTAAAAACCGCTTTGAAAAGAGAAAATGAGAATAGCTCTTATGCCGCTGATTAAAGCGCATCCATGCGCTATTGGGGCGGCATAGCCAGAGCATCCTGCTCTGGCATCGGATACAAGGAAAGCCGACGAAGCCGGGCTGGTCTGTCGGTCAGCCCCTCTGTCTCGCAAGCTCGACACCTCCCCGCTGCCGGGGAGACCACGCCTGGTTAGGAGGTTTGACGTAGTCGGTCACGGCAGGAAGCCGTGGTATTGCCGCCAAAAGCGCGCAGGACGCGCATACAAAGCGGCATAAAGTGGATAGCTCTTTTTCTCTCAAATTGGGTTTTTAGAGGTTTCCCGTAAGGAAAATGAAATAAAAAAGCCGCTCTGCAACTACGCAAGCGGCTCAATATCATCAGTCTTTCGGGTGATGCGGGTGACCTTTTACGAACTCAAGCGCATTGATACAAGCTACGCGCACATCTATCGAACGCTGCTGAGCCATGGCGTTGCTTATCTTTGAGAAAAGAGCGCCCTTTTCGGAACTTACATACTTAGGCGGGAGCGCGTTGAGCGCAAGGCACATCATATCATTCATGCAATGCTCACAGGTGCAGCACTCGGGATCCTCTTTCAGAAGCTCCGATAATGCATTCTCAACGATGTTCTCCATAGAATTTACTACTGACATGATACTTATTCCTTTCCGCAGTCTTCGGATAACTGCAATTCGCAGGATATCCGTTAATTCCAAATACTATTGTTATTATACAATACTGTTCAACATTTGTCAACAAAAATCGTCAAATTAAGGTAAAAAAAGTAAAATTTACACGTTTCCTGCGAAATAACCGCAGCTTACCGATCGCAGAGACAGAGACATATTCAACTTTTTATCATTTCGCTATTGCAATTATCGGGAGAATTTGATATAATATAATAAATATGTGAATTTTAAGGCATATATAATGTGAGGAACAACAAATGGACAAGGTAAAAAATGCAAAACGCGTAGTAATAAAGGTTGGCACTTCAACGCTCTGCTACAAGACCGGAAATCTTAATATAAGACGCGTAAGAAAGCTTATCGAGGTCATGTCCGACCTGAAAAATGAGGGACGTGACATTATATTCGTAACATCCGGCGCAGTCGGTATCGGCGTCGGACGCGCCGGTCTCACCTCCCGGCCAAAGGATATACCTACAAAGCAAGCGTGTGCGGCTATCGGCCAGTGTGAACTCATGAACATCTATGACCGTGAGTTCTCCAGATTCAACCACACGGTTGCCCAGCTTCTCGTTACCCGTGATGTAATAAGCAACAAGACCCGCCATGAGAACGCGTTCAATACCCTGCACCGGCTTCTTGAAATGAACATAGTTCCCATAATCAACGCGAACGATACAGTTTCGATAGAACAGCTCGATTTCGATGAGAACGATACTCTTTCCGCGATCATGGCTCAGCTCTGTGAGGCTGATCTTCTCGTGATACTCACAGACGTTGACGGTCTTTACGACAGAAACCCCTCCGATCCCGAGGCAAAGCATATCCCGCTTGTCACAAAGCTCACGGACGATATGCTGGACGCTGCAAGACAGAAAGGGAGCGAGCTCGCGAGCGGCGGCATGATAACGAAGCTTGAAGCTGCATCTATCGCGGGAGAAAACAATATCCCAACAGTAATAATCAACGGCGATGACCCGGACAATCTTTACGGCATCTTTGACGGATCCGCAAAATGCACAGTATTCGATCTCGGACAGTAAAAGAAAGGAAAACATATGAGCTATATAGACGAACTCGGAACAGCCGCTAAGAATGCGGCAATGCAGATGACTTCCGTGGGAACGATCCAGAAAAACGAAGCTCTCAGGGCAATAGCGGAAAGTCTCTCGGAAAACAAGGAAAATATAATAAAAGAAAACAAGCGAGATATCGAGAATGCAAGAGCAAACGGTATGTCCGAAGCTATGATAGACCGCCTTACACTTACAGATGCCCGGATCGACGGAATGAGCGAGGGCATCAGACAGGTCATTGAGCTCGGCGACCCGATAAATGAGATAATCGGCGGCGAGGAGCTCCCGAACGGTCTCAAGGTAGAAAAAGTACGCGTTCCTCTCGGCGTTATCGGCATCATATTTGAATCCCGCCCTAACGTTACCGTCGATGCTGCGGCACTTTGTCTGAAATCCGGCAATGTCTGCGTCCTTCGCGGCGGCAGTGACGCCATCTATTCAAACAAATGCCTCGTGGGTATAATGCGTGCTGCGATAGCTTCCGCGGGACTTCCTGAGGACGCGGTTCAGCTCGTTGTTGATACCTCCCGTGCAGTTGCCGGCGAGCTCATGAAAGCCGACAAATATATCGACGTTCTTATTCCCCGCGGCGGCGGCGGACTTATCCGCTCCGTGAAACAGAATGCAACGATACCGGTCATCCAGACCGGCGAAGGAAACTGTCACGTTTACGTTGACCGCTTCGCAGATATAGATATGGCGGTAAACATCACCGATAACGCCAAAACTCAGCGTCCCAGCGTCTGCAACGCTATCGAGACAGTTCTCGTACACAAAGATGTTGCCGAACAGTTCTATACCGCGCTCAACGCAAAGTGGAACGGTAAAGTCAAGATCTACGGCGATGAAATATGCGCGAAATATATGCAGTGCGACCGTGCTGCTACCGAGGAAGATTATGCAACAGAGTTCAACGATTATGTTCTCGCCGTAAAGACTGTGGTGAACATAGATGAAGCTATTGCGCATATAAACAAATACGGCACGAAACACAGCGAGTGCATAGTTACGATAAACATGAACGACGCTCTGAAATTCCAGAAGAGCATAGACGCGGCAGCTGTTTATGTAAATGCAAGCACACGCTTCACCGACGGTTTTGAGTTCGGTCTTGGTGCCGAAATAGGCATCTCCACACAGAAACTGCACGCAAGAGGCCCTATGGGGCTCAAAGAACTTACAACATACAAATACCTGATAACCGGCTGCGGACAGGTCAGATAAGGAGAAGAAATGTCTGCAAAGAAAAAGAATAAACATCGCCAGCATCAGTCGCAGCACGAAAATACCACCGAAAAACTTACACAGCAGCTGAACACCGACGACGACAGTCAGGTCAGCAGTGACAGCGAGTCTATTCTCGCGGAATATGAACGAAAAGCTCTTGAAGCCGAGCAGCGTATGGCGGAAAGACTTCGTCTCGCCGAGCAGGAACGCACGGAAAAGGAATTAAAAGCTTCTACTCCGCTTAACAGACAGCCTTCCGAACAGCAGGACAAAGAACAGGAAAAAACACCCGCCAAAGAGCCGGAAGCACCTGTTCCCGATGAACCGGACGTGAAACAGTTCATACCTCATTCAAACGCTCATCAGCAGGATCGCGAAAGCTTTACGGAAGGGTTTAACGCAGCACTTTCAGAAGATTATTCCGAGCTCGATACCGAGGCTCCGGAGCCTGCGGCCGAAAATGAGGCCGAAACAGAAACTGAGGCAGAGCCGGAACGCCCCAACAAGTTCTACCTCATTTTCGCTGTTTTCGTTATAATCATGTCTGTGATAGGCATTATTTCTACTGTGAACTTCACCGCGAACACAATTTCGGATATTGCGAACAGAACGGATCTGAAGAACGAACTCGCCCTGTTCCTGTACCCGGTTGTGTGTGTAGATCCGCCCGACTGTGACAGTGCAGATGAGCTCCCTTCCACAATTATCGTTGAATCCGCCATATGGCGTATCATTCTGACCGGCGACAACACTAACTACGAGAAGCTGTACAATACTTATATGTACGTTCCTGCGATAGATGTGGAATATTCCGTGCGGTCGATATTCGGAAACTCCGTAAAGATCGAACATCAGACCGTAGGAACTATGGATATAACGTTCACATATGTTGAAGATATGAACTCTTATCTTGTCCCCATCAACCCTCATTATACTGCATATTCACCCAGAGTCACCGATGTTTCCAACGTCGGCGAGCTGTACACGGTCACTGTGGAGTATATCCCGCCCTCCGCACTTGCGGTCGAGGGAATCGAGTTCGAGGTCGGAGCGCAGAAAACCATGGTTTATACGCTCTCAAAGAGCAAGAGCTCAACGACACTGCACTCAATAAAGAATATAACAAGGCTGGACAGCTCTTATGCGTACTGATCTGAATACGGATAAAATCAAAGCGGTCATTTTTGACCTTGACGGGACTCTCCTCGATACAGAAAAGCTTCTGTTCAGGTACTGGCGGGAGGCAGCTTCTTTCTACGGCTTCGATATGGCGCCGGAACAGGCACTTTACATCAGGAGCCTCACTCACCGGCTTGTTCAGCCCCTTTTCACGGAATGGTTCGGAAAAGACTGCAACTATATGGAGCTGCGTGCAAAACGCATGGAGCTTATGCAGGCTCATATCGACAAATACGGTGTCGAAAAGAAAAAGGGCGCTTCCGAGCTTCTGAGCTATCTCGGGGAAAACGGATATATGCGCGCTATTGCAACTGCAACAGATGAGGAGCGTGCAGGAAAACTGCTGAAGATCGCCGGTCTCGACGGGTGCTTTGACAGGATAATCTGTGCATCTATGGTGGAATGGGGCAAACCGAGACCCGATATTTACCTTTACGCTGCGGAAAAGCTGGGGCTTTCCCCTGCCGAATGCATTGCGGTGGAGGATTCACCGAACGGGATGATATCTGCTCACACCGCCGGCTGCTTCACGGTCATGGTGCCCGATCTTACGCAGCCCGACAACGATATTATGGACAGTATCTCCGTAGTATGCGAGGATCTGACCGGAATAATAGGACTGCTGCAGCAGAATGAAAGGAGTCATTGAAATGAAATTTCTGACACTGAACGAACTCAACAGCTCTGTAGAGAATGATCTTGCATCATTCATTGAAAAAGCAGAGCAAAATTACAGGAATGAGATCAAAAATGTCGCAGATCACATTCTCGACCGTGAGCATCATCTTCCTATAATCCTGATAAGCGGTCCTTCCGGTTCGGCAAAGACCACTACGGCTCTGAGGCTTTCGACTATGCTGGAAAACGCCGGAAAAACAGTTCACCCCGTTTCTATGGACAATTATTTCAGACCCATCGGCGATCCCGGAAATGAGGTCGATGAAGACGGCAGAGTCGATCTTGAAAGCCCGAAACGTCTCGATATGGATCTACTGAACGATCACCTCGAAAAGTTCTGGAAATGCGAAGAAGTACATATGCCGACGTTTGATTTTGCAACTCAGACAAGGCATGAAGGAAAGACGCTCAAAAGAAATCACGGTGAATTCGTTATACTCGAAGGTATCCATGCGCTTAACCCCGAGATCACCGGAAACATAGGCGAACACGCGACCACCGTGTACGTCAGCGTGAGAACGAGACTCAAAAACGATGAAAGCGATCTTCTCCACCCCTCAAAGGTTAGACTTATGCGAAGAATAGTGCGTGATAAGCTCTTCAGAGGCAGAGGCATTGCCGAGACCCTTGACTTCTTCAAGTGGGTTCAGCGCGGAGAACAGAGGTTCATAATGCCGTATAAGGATAAAGCCATGTTCGATATCGACACGTTCATTGCCTATGAGCCTGCAGTCTATAAGCCCATAATCCTTGACGAGCTTCTTTCAGTCCGTGACTCCTATCCGGATTACGATCAGTTCAGGGATCTTGAGGAATTCCTTACCGAGATCGACGGCATGGATACTCAGGAAGTCCCCCCGACCTCACTTGTTCGCGAGTTTGTAGGCGGCAGTCATTACGAGTATTAACCAAATTTTGTGCAAAAGCTACAAAATTGAGCGGTGAAATATATCCATTTATTAAATTTTTGAGTAAGCTATTGATTTTATCGACAAAATGATGTATAATATTTGTACAGTACTATAGGTGTATCATAGGATAAGTACGGAAAGGCAGAAGTATGGAAACGAATATATTGCTTGAAAGCGGAACCAATGAGCTTGAACTGCTCGAATTCTTTGTCGGCGACGAAGACTATGGCATCAACATCGCGAAGGTCGAGGAAATAATGACTTACCGCGAAGTGACACCTATGCCCGCGGCTCCGGACGAAATCGAAGGTCTTTTTATGCCTCGTGACAAGATCATAACAGTTGTGGATCTCCATAAAGTGCTCGGCAAGAAGCTGCCGGAGGGCAATGACGGTCTGCTTATCCTCTGTGAATTCAACGGACTTGATATAGCCTTCCATGTCACAAGCGTAAAGGGCATTCAGCGTATAAGCTGGAGCAGCATCGAAAAGCCCCCCACAGTTGCAAACAACAGCCAGGCAGGCGTTGCTACGGGTATTGCAAAGATTGAAGGACGTATTATCGTCATTCTTGACTTTGAGAAGATCGTTTCCGACCTTAACTGCTCGGCTTCTCTCGATATGTCGGGAATGGATAATGTTGAATCCTCCCGTGACACAAGATTCGATACAAAGATAGTTATCGCGGAGGACTCCCCTTTCCTTAACAAGCTTGTCGTCAACGCTATCACCGATGCGGGCTTCCATAACATTGCTTCGTTCTCAAACGGTCTTGAAGCGTGGAACTACATCTCCTCCTTCTCCGGCAGAGACAATGTCCGTGATTACATAGGTCTTGTTGTAAGCGATATCGAAATGCCGCAGATGGACGGTCACAGACTTACTAAACTCATAAAATCGGACGATAAGCTCAAACAGATACCTGTATTCCTCTTCTCGTCACTCATAGACGAAACAATGAAGAGAAAGGGCTTGAGCGTCGGTGCGGATGACCAGTTCTCAAAGCCTCAGATTGCAAATCTTATCCAGGCTATCATCAGAAAGGTATCATGATCCCGTTTTTAACAGCACTCTCCCCTTTTCGGGAGAGTGCTTTTCATTATTTTATATATAAAATAGCGAAAAAAGGTTGCAAAAAGTAATGGATTATGCTATAATTAATATGTATATTTGTGTAATTATTTGTATAAATATGTATATATAATATATTTTCTCGAAAGGAAACCCGATATGTGCGGAATAGTTGGATATACAGGAAAAAAACAGTGCAGAGATATACTTGTAAATTCTCTCAGAAAGCTTGAATACAGAGGATATGACAGCGCCGGCATCGCTGTCATGGAAGACGGTCATATAAAGACTGTCAAGGCTAAGGGCAAGATAAACGACGGTCTTATCGTAAAGCTCAGTGAATCCGGTGAGCTGAACGCTGTGACCGGTATCGGTCATACACGCTGGGCTACCCACGGAGAGCCGAGCGACATCAACAGTCACCCTATCGGAAACAGCAGAGTCTCCATCGTACATAACGGTATCATCGAAAACTACAGGAAGCTCAAGAATTTCCTTATCGGCAAAGGGTATAAATTCGAGAGCGAAACAGATACCGAAGCCGCTGCAAAACTTATCGACTATTACTACAACGGAGACCCGGTTGATGCCATCTCAAAAGCGGTCACGGATATCGAAGGTGCATACTCCCTCGGCATAATCTTCCGGGATTTCCCCGACATGATCTATGCGGTCCGCAAAGACAGCCCCCTGATAGTCGGCATCGGCGACGGAGAAATGTATATAGCGTCGGACATGACCGCGCTTCTCGAATACACCAAGAAGTATTACCTTCTCGATACCGGTGAGATAGCTTCAATTTCCGCCAAAGGTGCGGTTATATGCGACCTTCACGGTAACAAGATAAACAAGGAAGTCCAGACCGCGACATGGGACGTTTCGGAAGCGGAAAAAGGCGGTTTCGAGCATTTTATGCTCAAAGAGATACACGAACAGCCCGCTGCAGTCAGAAAGACCATATCCCCGCGTATTAAGGACGGTCTTCCCTGCTTCGACGAGTGCGGACTGACAGACGAGATGATCCGCGGATATAAGCATATATACATAATCGCCTGCGGTTCGGCTATGCACGCGGGGCTTATCGGAAAGTACATAATCGAATCCCTTGCAAGAACTCCCGTGATCGTTGATATCGCGTCTGAGTTCAGGTACCGCAATCCTCTGCTTACCGCAGACGATCTTGTCGTTATCGTATCGCAGTCCGGCGAGACAGCTGACACAAAGGCGGCTCTTGAGCTTGCAAACGAAGTCGGAGCAGACACCCTTGCACTTGTGAATGTGGTGGGTTCCTCTATTGCAAGAGAAGCAAAGATGGTGATGTACACATACGCGGGTCCCGAGATCTCGGTAGCTTCCACAAAGGCATATATGGTACAGAGCGCATTCATGTATCTTCTTGCATTCAGAGTTGCCCTCGCGCGGGGCAGGATAACCGAAGAGGAATGCAGGGAACTCGTCGCAAAGCTCGAAACTATGCCGGATCTTATCGCAGAGTGCCTTTCCGACCTTGACCCGTACCGGAGATCCGCATCAAGGCTCGTCGGCGCCGACAGCCTGCTCTACATCGGAAGAGGGCTTGATTACGCACTCAGCATGGAAGGCTCGCTGAAGCTCAAAGAGATATCTTATATCCACTCGGAAAGCTATGCTGCAGGTGAACTCAAACACGGCACGATATCGCTTATAGACGACGGAATGCCGGTCATCGCAGTCGCAACTCAGCGTGACCTCCTCGCTAAGACCATAAGCAATATGCGTGAAGTTAAGACAAGAGGTGCTTACGTTATTGCAGTCTGCCCGAAAGGCGTTTCCATAGACAGCGAAAGCGCTGATGACATAATCGAGATACCCTCGGCGGACGATATGTTCATGCCGCTCGTTGCGGTCGTTCCTCTCCAGCTCGTTGCATACTATGCATCGGTGCTCAGAGGAAATGATGTTGATAAGCCGAGGAACCTCGCAAAATCCGTGACTGTTGAGTAACGGTGTCTTATTAAGAACAAAGCAGGTAGAGATAATGGATGAAAACAATATCGTTCCCGAGGGTTATGATCCCGCCGTTGATGTGTGGACAGCACTCTCGGAGACGAAAAAGCCGATAATAATGTACGGAATGGGTGACGGCGCCGAAAAGATCCTTGCGGTCATGGAAAGATACGGCATCAGACCCACGGATTTCATGGCAAGCGATGAATTTGTAAGAGGTCACAGCTTCAAAGGGTTCAGAGTGAAGAAGCTTTCCGAGATAGAAGAGCTTTACGGAGATTTCGTGGTGGTGATCTGCTTCGGCACCGCGCTCCCGGATGTACTTGAACGAATAGATATGATCCGCGAAAAGTACGAAACATACGCCCCCGACGTTCCCGTTGTGGGTGACGGACTTTTCGACGGCGATTATATCTCGGATCACGAATTTGAGATAATGCAGCTTAAATCACTGCTTTCGGACGAGGCATCAAGACAGTGTCTCGATACGCTCATGAGATACCGCATCACGGGCGATATCGGCACACTGCGCAAATGTGAATCTCCGATGCAGGAAATGCTCGATATGATGAAAATAGGCACGAACGAGACTTATGTCGATCTCGGGGCTTATACCGGAGATACCGTCGAAGATTTTCTCCGCTACACCGGCAAGAGATTCAACAGGATCTACGCTCTCGAACCGGACAGGCGAAATTTCTCAAAGCTCAGGAGAAGGCTGTACTACATAAGCTCGGAGCTGCTCAAAGCAAAAAACGCGGCGGCGTGGAGCAGTGACACAAAGCTTATATTCAACAACAAAGCCGGCAGAGGTTCATCTATGCTCACGGAACAGAATGCACAGAGCATCACCGGACGCGGGTATGAGGTCGATGCTGTGAGCGTTGACAGCCTTCTCGACGGAAAACCTGCAACTCTGATAAAATATGACGTTGAGGGAAGCGAACGCGAGGCTATTATAGGTACCGAGCAGACCATAAAAAAGTACAAGCCCAGGCTTATCGTGTCCCTCTATCACAGAGCCGGAGATCTTGTGGAACTTCCGCTTCTGATACACGAGATAAATCCCGATTATCGTATGTACCTGCGGCATCACCCGTATGTACCCGCGTGGGACACGAATTTATACTGCATTTAAGCATTGAAAACGGATATTTCAAGGGTAACTCTAAAAACCGCTTTGAAAAGAGAAAATGAGTATAATTCTTATGCCGCTTTCAAAAGCGCATCCTTGCGCTCTTCTGGCGGCATAGTCAGAGCATCCTGCTCTGGCGCCAAATGCAAGGAAAGACTCCGAAAGCTTGCTGGTCTGTCGGTCAGCCCCTCTGTCTCGCAAACTCGACACCTCCCCGCTGCCGGGGAGACCACGCAAGGTGAGGAGACTTGACGAAGCAGTTGGTGCAAGCAGTTCTTTTTCTCTCAAATGGGTTTTTAGATGTTCCCTCAATTATTACAGAAGGAACGAATAATGAAAAAAGCAGTCATAGTAATGCTTATACTGCTCGTTTTGGGAATAGTCGGCTATTTCGTCTATAACGAGCTTAACGTAAAGGAAATAACCTACGTTTCCGACCTCGAACACAATATAGGCGACGGCAGATATTCAGTCAAAAGGCTTTACAGCTCCGACATTGATCTTGAAGCTTTCAACGAAAAGGTGGAAAAGCTTATAATGGTCGAGTTCTCCGAAGAAGACGTTCTTGCGGCAGCTCTCGATGCAGGCACGCCGGAGTTCTATCCAGCTTTCCGTATCCATACATACCGTCCTTTGAAGGAAGACAAGATTTACATGGATATTTTTGCGGAACAGCAGCTTGCACCGAACCAGAAGAATACCGACTACAGTATGGACAACCTCAAACTCGAAGCTGTGACCACCGGTATTTCCATTACAGAAGCAGAAGCGATCGGTACAGACAGCTTCAACCGTTCTATGAACGAGGCTATACTGAAAAACGATGACGGCACGGGTATGATGGTCGAGCTTAGTGACTACGGAAACGCAAAACTTACGCTTGACGGCATAACAGGAAGCGTTGTGCTCCAGTTCTCATACGATATCAAAAAGAACACCCTTATACCGAGGACTGCTGTTACAGGCTGTATGGTCATGATAAGAATAAATATCATCACAAATGATGAAGGAGACACCGAGATAACTTACAGACTTGAACCGATCTCTACGATTGATGAATATTTTGAACAGGAATAACTCATAAAAAACCGGCGTAATAGGTAAAATAAACAAAAATGAAATGTTTTTTTGCAAGATGATAAAAATTAACTTGCAATTTCCGACAATCAGAGTATAATATATATAAGATAATACACTTATGATTGTCGGAGGAATAAAATGTATAAGGATCTTTCTATGGAACAGCTTAAACAACTTCTGTCGGAGCTGCAGAAACAGCATGACGAATATAAGGCTCAGGGTCTTAAGCTCAATATGGCAAGAGGAAAGCCCGCTCCTGACCAGCTAAAGCTCTCGGAAGCGATGCTGAAAGACGACCTCGGTGACTGTCTCGCAGCAGACGGAACAGATTGCCGCAACTACGGCGTTCTCGACGGTATCCCGGAAGCAAAGGAGCTTCTCCGTCCTATGCTCGGTGTGGGAATGGACGAGATAATCGTCGGCGGAAATTCGAGCCTGCAGCTCATGTATGATACTATCATGATGGCGCTCCATTTCGGCGTTCCCGGCGGCAGAAAACCCTGGGGCAAGTACGATAAAGTCAAGTTTCTCTGCCCTGCTCCCGGTTATGACAGACATTTTGCGATATGCCAGAGTCTCGGTATCGAGATGATAACCGTTCCCTATGAGAAAGACGGTCCCGATATGGATATGGTCGAGAAGCTCGTATCCGAGGACGAAGAGATCAAAGGTATATGGTGTGTGCCTATGTACTCCAACCCCACAGGCATCACCTATTCAGATGAGGTCGTAAAGCGTTTTGCCGCATTGAAGCCGAAAGCAGATGACTTCCGTATTTACTGGGACAACGCGTACTGCATTCATCACCTTACAGACGATCATGATAAGCTGCTCAACATACTTGATGAATGCAAGAAAAACGGCAGCGCAAACATGGTCATGATGTTTGCTTCAACATCAAAGGTATCCTTCCCCGGCGCCGGTATCGCCTGTATCGGTGCAAGCAAGGAAAACATAGATTTCATCAAGAGCAAGATGACATATCAGACCATAGGTTTCGATAAGCTCAACCAGCTTCGTCATGTGAGGTTTTACAAGAACTTCAACGGTATGCTGAAGCATATGGAACTTCACAGAGCAATAATAGCTCCAAAGTTCGATATCGTTCTCAACAAACTCGACAGAGAGATCGCACCTCATGCTATCGGCGGGTGGCACTGTCCCAAAGGCGGCTACTTCATTTCGTTCACCGGATTCGACGGAACAGCGAAAAGAATTGTCGAACTTTGTAAAGATGCAGGTGTCGTCCTCACCGGTGCAGGCGCAACTTACCCCTACGGCAACGATCCCTATGACAACAATATCCGTATCGCACCTACCTACCCCACTGAGGAAGAGCTTTCAAAGGCAATGGATATCTTCTGTAACAGTGTAAAATTTGCAACTGTTGAAAAAATGCTTGCATTATCCTGATTTTTATGATATAATATATGAGGTGGCATGGAAGTGCTGCCTCATATTTGCGTCTGTAGCTCATTTGGATAGAGCAGCAGCCTCCGACGCTGCGTGCGGTGGGTTCGAATCCCGTCAGGCGCACCAGGCGCGACGGCGCCACCGAATCCCGTCTCTTACTTTTCAGTAAGGGGCGGGTTTTCTGTTTCGCTGTCCGGAGTCTGGATATACTTTTTGTAACGCAATCACAGGCGCGACGGCGCCACCGAAACCGTATGGAAGTTATCTTCTATACGGTTTTTTTCTGCCTCGCTGTCCGGAGTCTGGATATACTTTTTATAACGCAATCACAGGCGCGACGGCGCCACCGAATCCCGTCTCATACTTTTCAGTAAGGGGCGGGTTTTCTGTTTCGCTGTCCGGAGTCTGGATATACTTTTGGTTACCCAGCCAATGCTCTGAATTAATAACGCGAAGCGATTCGCTGCGGCGCGTCCGCCGCTTTCGCTGTCCGGAGTCCGGATATACTTTTGTATCACATGAAATATTAAATACCTCCGACAGATGGTTTTGTCGGAGGTAATGTTTTGTATTCGATCATATCATATCCACCATTCCGGTGTTATGTCGCCGAGCTTCACGATCCTGCCGTTTTCGTAATCGGCCATGATCTCGACATCTTTGTACTTGTCAGGCATAAGCTGGACCATAAACTCGCGGCAGGCGCCGCACGGAGCTCCCGTTCTTCCGTCGGGAAGTATCGCAAGCACTTTCGTGATCTCGTACTCGCCGTTCGTTATCATATTGAACATAGCATTCCGCTCGGCGCATATCCCAAGCGTTGAACAGGTATCTATGCATACCCCCGTATATATCCTGCCGGAAGCGGACAGCACAGCCGCAGCAACTTCACCGCCGCTCATATATCCCGATATCTTCTTCGGCGCAAGTACAGCTCTGGCAGCACCATACATTTCTTTCCATATATCGTCCATTATTTGTCTTTGTCCTTCTTTGTGATATTCGAGCTCAATGCATGGGTTATGGTCTTGCTGGTCTTTATTGTCAGCCGCTTTGCGGAAGCAGTGATACTTCTTACCTTCTGAATGGAATCTGTGATGCCGGATACAGAAGAGTACAGTATCTCCTGTGTTTTTGTCTCACGGCTCTGCGTGATACCCTGCTTATAATTCTGAAGCACAACATTGTACCGGTTGAATGCGTTTTTTACTGCATCTTCCCACGACAAATACACGTCATTCATTGCGTGCTCGCCCATATCTTTCAGGAAATCAAGATGTTTTACCGCATGAAGCAGCTCTTTTGATACTGCAAACGCATCGTTTTCGGTAAGTATGGCATTCTGATAATTTGTGAAGTCCTCCGCGGCACAGCTTCCCTTTACGAGAAGGCTCGGAAGCCCGCAGGCTGCAGCTTCACGCACAACGATACCGTTGGTATCATACACCGACGGGAACACGAAAAGGTTCGCTGATGTATAATACACCCTGAGTTCGTTACGATCGTTTATAGCGCCGGCAAATATTATCTTGTCTATTATACCGAGCCTTTCCGCCTCCGCCTTTATGTCCGGTGCATCTTCCCCGTCGCCTACGATAAGCATTCTGTAGTCCGCGCCGCTCTCGGTGATGTATTTCAGAGCGTCAAGGATAACTCTGAATCCCTTGTACCAGAACAGCCTTCCCACGAACAGAAACAGCGGCATATCCAGCGGGATACCGTATTCGGCTCTGAGCGCGTCCGCATCTTCCTGCGAAGCGCGACCCCGCGGAAAATCCACCCCGTTGGGCATTATGATGTAGTTGCCCTCATAGCCTATACTTCTGAGGTTTTCACCGGCTCCGCGGCTTACCGTCCATACTTCATCACAGACGGAGATATTCTGCACGACGAACTTGGTTATCTGCTTCTCAAGAAGCGGGTTGTCTATCACTCGCTTTATATCTTCGTTGAACTTGGTGTGGTATGTCATTATCAAAGGCGCGCCGCTCTTTTCTTTCAGATTGCGCGCAAAGACCGTCGATGCGAAAGGACAGTGACTATGTATGATATCAAACATACTGTTTTTCATGGCTTCGAGCTTGGAAGCGCTGAACGGATAGCCTGCCCGGTAACCGATCTGCTTTTCTGTTGCAAGGCTCGAATAGCGCACCACCGGGAAATCATAGTCATCTTCCGCACCGGGATATGCAGGAGTAACAACAGTTGCATTGCCGAGCTCATGCTGTATGATATTTGCATAATTCAGTACGGCGGTAGCAACTCCGTCTATCTGCGGAGGAAAGGAGTCATTCAGCAGACATACATTAAGTTTTTCATTCATTTTTATCTCTCCGAACCCATTGATGTATCTTATATATGCTATTATACTATATATTGTAAAAAAAATCAAGTAATTATACAATATTTTCCGATATTATCGTTAAAAAGTGACAAAATATCCTTCGGAAGCTCCGATCTGATACATATATCCTCATTCGTTACCGGCTGGCGGAACTCAAGTCTCCCGCAATGGAGCGCCTGTCTTTTAAGTATCGTTGTATCTCCGCCATAAAGTTCATCGCCTATGAGCGGGAAGCCTTTATATGAATAATGCACGCGTATCTGATGCGTTCTTCCGGTAACGAGCGATATCTCGTGGAGACAATACTTGTCGCTGCAGGCTATGATGCGGTATTTTGTATGCGCATATTCTCCGTCTTCCCGCACGACCCGGCGGAGATGATCTTCACGTTCCCGCGCTATAGGAGCGATTATCTCTCCCTCTTTACCGTATGCATCCGCAAAACCGATATCCGTTACCGCGTAATACAGCTTTCCCGGCTTTCTTCCCTCTCCGGACATAAGCACAGATGCAGCGTATTTGTTCTTGGCTGCCGCTACGACACCGGAGGTGTCTTTATCAAGCCGCCCGACCGCATGAAAAAAGCATTCGGGATAAAGAGCCGCGAACAGGTTCTCAAGAGTATCCTTACCATGCCATATCGACGTATGCACCGGCATACCGGCAGGCTTGTCAAAAACAGCCACATCATCGTCGTCATACAGTACATCTGCATTTAAGGACGCATTGGGATAGGCTTCCGACGCGTCCTTAAAACAAACTGTTATGATATCGCCCGTCCGTACCGGATCTATAGTGCGAACATGAACACCGTTGAGCTTCAGACCGTCGGAATGTTTCAGCGAGGTGAGCACAGCTCTGCTGTACCCTTTTCCCTGAAGGAACCTGCCAGCCTGCATTCCGTCATGCCGGCCGTCGATCTCATACTCTATCACTCTCATTTTCCGCATTCTCCCGTCTGCATTCAAACCAGAATGTAGTCCCGTTGCCTTCCTCGCTCTCAACGCCGTATCTGAACCCGTGGCACTCAAACACGCTCTTTACTATGGAAAGACCGAGACCTGTTCCCTTTACTGCACGCTTGTAGTTTTCCGAACGGTTTACTTTATAGTATCTTTCCCAGATATACGGAAGCTGATCCGCGGATATCCCGACGCCTTTGTCGGCAACTTCAAAGCGCACATTATCTGCCCCAATGGAGTTCAGACGCACTGTAACGGTATCTACTCCGGAATAGTTTATGGCGTTGATTATAAGGTTATATACCGCCTGACCGAGCTGCTTTGAATCTGCATTGATATGGATATCTTCCTCACATTCGAGGACGATCTTCGTTTCATCAAGCATAGCAAATCTCGAAACTATATCCCTGAGAAGCGAGCTGAAATTGATATTCTTCTTGTCGAGCTGAACGGCGCCGCTCTGCAGCTTTGAAAGGTTGAGTATATCATTTACCAGCAGCGTGAGCCTGTCCGTTTCATCAATGATGACACCGAGATGCTTTTCGCGTTTCTCCGGGTTGTTTCCCGAAAGATCTCTTATCATCTCCGCATACGCCTTTATCATAGTAAGGGGCGTTCTGAGATCGTGAGATATGTTTGCAAGAAGATCCTTTCGGAGCTTTTCTGTCTTGGATATCTCCTCGGAAGCGCGGTTCAGGTTATCGGTGAGCACAACAATCTCGCTGTAGTCATGGCGCGAGGGCTGAATGTCGAAATCACCGGTAATAAGTTTATTTGCAGACTTTGATATGCCGATAAGCGGTTTGGATATACTTGATGAGATTATGACAGAAACAACGAGCGATACAAGTATTATTATGAGCGAGGACATAAGAAAGATGTTCGCGAGTATCTGGGTCGTTGTTCCGGTAGGCTCAAGAAAAGCGTATATAAAGATATATCCGGTGGGATCGCTCGATGTGCCGACGTAAGTTGCAAGAAGAAATGATTCCTTTACATCGTCATCGACCGGAAAAAACACCATTCCCGTTTTTGAAGTCCGGAGCTCCTCCACCATCTCATCGCTTACACGACGGTCTATCGAAATGGACGAACCTGTGGTATCCCGAGAGTAAGTGAACGGAAGCCCGCCCAAAGACGATTTCGGGAAATGTATCAATATTCCGAGCTGCTTGTTTTTTGCATTGTCGTCTATAACTGCATTCAGATCATCCGTATCCCACGCGTCTCTTATCTCAAGAGCTGTGGAGATGCATTCCTGCTTCTTTATGAACTGATATATCGCAGGCATAAGAACTACCTGCGATATAAAAAGAAACGATAAAATTGCAACGGTAAACAGGAGAAAACTTCTCCAGATCCTGAACCTGATGCTGCGCCGGAAAAGGTCAAACTTTGATTTTTCGTCTGTTTTTGTCATACCTCAAACTTATATCCCATTCCTCTGAGGGTAACTATGAACTTACGGTACTCACCGAGGTTGTTTCTGAGCATCTTTATGTGAGTATCTATCGTTCTGTCATCACCGAAGAAATCATATCCCCAGACTTCCGACAGAAGCTTGTCTCTTGTAAGAGCGATATTCTTGTTGCGTACAAGATAAAACAGCAGATCATACTCTTTCGGCGTAAGATTTGCCTTTTCTCCGTCTATGGAGACGCTTCTTGCAGTAAAGTTTATCTCAAGTCCCTCGAACTTCACGATCTCCGAAGCGGCTACGGCAGGCTGATTGCGTTTTATTATCGCATTTACCCTTGCAAGAACTTCTTTAGGGGAAAAAGGCTTCACCACATAATCGTCTGCACCTATCTCGAAGCCGAAAAGCTTGTCATATTCCTCACCGCGGGCGGACAGCATCAGCACCGGAGTGTTTTTCGTCTTTCTTATCTCTTTGCAGGCCGAGAAACCGTCAAGTTTCGGCATCATGACATCGAGGATTATGATGTCGAAATCCTCGTTCTTAGCCATTTCCACCGCCTGCATACCATCTACAGCTTCCTTTACCTCATGGCCTTCAAACTCGGCGTATTCACGCAACACTTCCCTGATATTCTGTTCATCGTCTGCAACAAGTATCTTATACATACATTATCCTCCGTTCAGATGTATTATGCCAAAAAAAAGGTCCAGTAAAGAACAAATGTCCTGTACTGAACGGGTCTTCCCTACACGGGAACAGATCAAATCAAATAATAACAATGAAATGTTGGGAGAGGAAATTATGATTAACTCATCATTAATCATCGTTAGAGGTGACCCCCTAACTGTCATACAGTATAACCCGTTAATGTGATAATTATGTGATAAATTGAAAAAAAAGAGATAAATTCAAAAAATTGTTATTTCAACTATATATCTCGGCGAGCAAAGGCGTAAACATTATATCCGCAATAAACTCAGTACTGCGTTCTTCCGCCCTTTCTTCGGGGCACCTGAAAACAAAAGAAGTGTCTGTTCCTTTGAGTTCGCCGACGGAAATTCCTGTATATCCGGATATGATCTCGTAGGGATCGTCTTCGCCCACATCGGTAAGATCGTAGTTCTTTACCCTGCAGTTATAGTTCGACAGCGACGCGGAAGCCTCTGTTTTTATGATAAGTCCGTCTTCACCGTATGCAACGGAAGCGCTTCCGCCCATATATTCAAATGCACACTTTATGTCCCTTATCTCATAGCTGATACAGCCCGGATCAAACCCGTCATTCGGTCCGAGAGATGCACTTATCCTCAGACCGGTGTTCCCGTCACCTCTGATATGAAGAACGGCCTGTTCTCCGTCCCTCATGTATCTGAACATTATGCGCATGATCTCCATGAGAGCGGATTCAAGAATGCCGTAGTTGATCTTAGCCACGGTGCACTTTATATCCGTATCGAAAGTAACAGTCTTATGAAGCGCGTTACAATACTTTATGATACTGCGGTAGGTCTCATTGATCCTGTCATTTATATTGACGTACTCACACATATTGTCAGCGTCAAAGATCTTTGCAATACCGCCCGCATCGTAAGAGATCCCCTCGGCAAGCCGGATCTGCTCGTCGATGAGCTTCACAGCCTGTTCCGTCAGTCCGGAAAGCGCGGCAGCTTCTCTGATCTCATCTGCAACAGCCACAGCCCTGTCCGCGGAGCACTTTATATTAAAAATCCGCATATACATCTCTGAATATGCGAAGCGAAGATATCTGTCCTCGGGATATGCTATACAAAGATATCTCCGGTCAGGCAAAGGCAGAAACACGGCTTTGAACCTTATCCCCTTGAATGTAAGCATTATCTCGAACGGTTCATGCAGCCCGTACGAAACTTGGTAAGCGTTCATAAAGACCTTTGATGATTCTATCTTTCTGAAAAGTCTTCTTTCATTGCTCCAGGCAACTTTCATATCGCTATCGAATATCCCGCTGTAACCTATTCTCGAAAACCTGTTACCGATCCCGCTCATTCTTTGAGAAATCTCTTTATGTTTCCGTTTTCATCGACTATGTACGTATTGGAAAATTCAGCCATATATCCGTTTCTCATGAACTGCCTGTACTCGTTCCTGAGCTGGATCTGTTCATACTTTTCTTCTTCGGTAAGCGGTTCTGTTCTTGACTTTCTTGCAAGAAAATTTATACGTTCTATCTTAACTTTATCCATTATCTCAAAGCTCCTCCCGAGATGTTCCTGATACAAAGACCGGTGAACGTCAGTTTCTTGACTGAGCCGATTTGAAATAAAGTTCGGTAAGGCACGAGAACAGAGCCTGCTTGTCCTCATTGCTGATGGTGCTGCTCTCGAAGATCTGCTTGCCTTTTTCGAGATAATCGGCAGCTTCCCGTATTGAGGACGAATCAGACTTTGAATTGAAAACAAACCTCTCTTTACTGTCGAGAATGAGGCTCTTGGAGTCATCTGTGATGAATTCGGGCGTTATCTGAAGCTTATCGCATATCTTTTCAAGAACTTCCTTCTTGGGCTTTCTCGAACCGTTCAGATAATTTGCAAGTCCTCTGTATGTAATCCCCACACTCTCCGCAAATTCAGTCTTGCTCATGTTGCGGCGCTCTATAAGGATCTCAAGTTTCTCACCTAAAAGCATTTCAATACCCTTTCCGAAAACGTTTTGCGGCAAAATATGAACAAACGCCGTAAGCACTTCTGTTCATGGCGATTTGTTCACAAATACATTATACATAAGAACATTCGCTTTGTCAAGAAGATATGAACAAAAATTTCCTTTTTTTCCTGTTTTTTCGGCAATTTGCAATAAAACCGTTATGAACATTGACCAATGGTATGAACAATAGAAATAATTTTATTTTATACAATCAATATTCACTTTATGCAGTATAATATACATTTTCGCGCATAAAAAACCTTGACATTATGAATATTTCGTGTATAATAATATGTATCAATATATTTGTTTTCACAAAGGAGAAATCAAAATGGCTAACGACATCAAAAAAATCATACTCGCTTATTCCGGCGGACTCGACACCTCCATAATAATCCCGTGGCTGCATGAAAACTACCCGGGCTGCGAAGTCATCTGTGTTGCAGGTAACGTAGGTCAGGATTCCGAGATAGTCGGTCTTGAGGAAAGAGCCAAGAAGACAGGCGCTTCCAAGCTCTACATAGAGGATATCCAGGACGAATTCGTCAACGACTTCATATTCCCCACCTTAAAGGCCGGAGCAAAATACGAAGGCTATCTGCTCGGTACTTCTTTCGCTCGTCCTCCTATCGCGAAGAGACTTGTTGAGATCGCTAAGAAAGAGGGCGCAGACGCTATCTGCCACGGCTGCACCGGTAAAGGCAACGACCAGGTACGCTTCGAACTCACAATAAAGGCGCTTGCTCCCAACCTGAAAATAATCGCTCCTTGGAGAATATGGGATATCAAGTCCAGAGACCAGGAGATCGACTACGCTGAGGCTCACAACGTTCCGATAAAGATCACAAGAGAGACTAACTACTCCAAGGACATGAACCTCTGGCACCTCTCTCACGAAGGTCTTGACCTCGAAGATCCCGCAAATGAGCCCCAGTACAACAAGCCCGGATTCCTTGAACTCGGCGTTTCCCCCGAACAGGCTCCCGACAAGCCCACTTATGTTACCATTTCCTTTGAAAAGGGTATCCCGGTTGCGCTTGACGGAGAAAAGATGGACGGCGTAACACTTATCAAGAAGCTCAACAAACTCGGCGGCGAGAACGGAATCGGTCTCTTCGATGTAGTTGAGAACAGACTTGTAGGTATGAAGTCCAGAGGCGTTTATGAAACACCCGGCGGCACGATCCTGTATCATGCACACGAAGTTCTTGAAACAATATGCCTTGACAAGGAAACTCAGCACTACAAGGCAGGTCTTGCACAGAAGTACGCCGACCTCGTATATAACGGCCAGTGGTACACTCCCCTCAGAGAAGCTATGGACGCTTTCGTTGACAAGACTCAGGAGACCTGCACAGGCGAGGTCAAGCTCAAACTCTACAAGGGCAACATCATCAATGCCGGCGTTACATCTCCCTACACCCTCTACAGTGAGGATTTCGCATCCTTCGGCGAGGACGATGTTTACGATCAGAAGGACAGCGCGGGATTCATCAACCTCTTCGGTCTGCCGATCAAGGTAAAGGCACTGCTCGACGAAAACAGGAACAAATAAGCGTTTTGCATTCATTCGCGCAATATGAACAATACGATATATGCGGTGTTAAAGCCGCATATATCGGTATTTCTTTTAAAAGGACAGCATACTATGACCGGTAATTCGATTAAAACTGTCATTATCCACGGTCAGAGCCACAAAGGTTCTACATATCACATCGCTCATAGTCTCGCGGAAAAGATCGGCGGCGAGCTCACGGAATTCTTTCTCCCGAGGGATTTCGGAGAGTTCTGTGCAGGCTGTAACAGATGTTTCTCGGACAGCGAAAAGAAGTGCCCGCACTACGAAAAACTAAGCCCGATCACTCAGGCTATCGACAACGCCGATGTCATCATTCTCGCAAGCCCGGTATATGTTTTCCATGCTTCCGGTGCCATGAAAGCGTTCCTCGATCATTACGGCTATCGCTGGATGGTACACAGTCCCGAGGGCGCTATGTTCACAAAGCAGGGCGTATGTATCTGTACGGCTGCAGGAGCGGGTCTGAAATCAACAAACAAGGATATGTACGACAGCCTCTTTTTCTGGGGCGTTGCAAAGATCTACAGATACGGAAACGGTGTCGCAGCCGTTGACTGGAACGGAGTAAGTGAAAAAAAGAAGCGCGCAATAGACCAAAAACTTTCATCTATAGCAGGAAAGATAGTAAGAAGAGCCGGCAGGATCAAGCCGGGAATTAAAACAAGAGCCGTGTTCTTCGCAATGCATCTTATGCAGCGAAACGGCTTTAATGAGCGCGACGTCAAACATTGGAAAGAAAAGGGCTGGACAGGAAACGTCCGCCCGTGGAAATAAATTTTTTCAGAAGGAAGTCAGAATATGGACAAAATGTGGGCAGGAAGGTTCTCAAAGGAGACAGACAGCGGTGTGAACGCTTTCAATTCGTCGATCTCATTTGACGGACGTATGTACAGAAACGATATCGCGGGCAGTATCGCGCACGCGACCATGCTCGGAGCGGCGGGGATCATCTCCGGAGAGGACAGTGAAGCAATAGTAAAAGGATTGCAGTCCATTCTCGCAGATATCGAAGTGGGCAAACTTGAGCTCGATATGAACGCGGAAGATATTCATATGTTCATAGAAGCTGAACTTACGAAAAGGCTCGGAAGCGTCGGCAAAAGACTGCATACATCACGCTCCCGCAACGATCAGGTCGCAGTTGATATAAGACTGTATCTTCGCGGTGAGATAAACGAAATAAAGGAGCTTCTCAGAAAGCTCATCACCACAATATGCGATATTGCGGAGAAGCACTCCGATACGATAATGCCCGGTTATACTCATCTCCAGCGTGCACAGCCTATCACTTTCGGTCATCATCTCATGGCATATGCACAGATGCTCCTCAGAGATATCGGCAGGCTTGATGACACCGCGAAACGCATGAACGTGAACCCGCTCGGAAGCGGAGCTCTCGCCGGTACCACCTACCCTATCGACCGCTTCCTCACCTCGGAGCTGCTCGGCTTCTCGGAGCCTATGGCAAACTCGTTGGACGGCGTTTCGGACAGAGATTTCTGCATAGAACTCGCAAGCGCGATATCCACTATAATGATGCACCTTTCACGCTTCTCGGAGGAGATAATCATGTGGTGCAGCTGGGAGTTCAAGTTCATCGAGCTTGACGACGCATTTGCGACAGGCTCCAGTATCATGCCGCAGAAAAAGAACCCCGATGTGGCGGAGCTCGTCCGCGGTAAGGCTGCAAGAGTTTTCGGCGACAACATGACGCTCCTTGCCATGATGAAGGGACTGCCGCTTGCATATAACAAGGATATGCAGGAGGACAAGGAAGCGATATTCGATGCAGTCGATAACGTTAAGCTCTGCATCTCCACATTCACACCCATGCTCGCTACTATGACCGTGCTGAAAGACAATATGCGCAAAGCGGCGGCAAAGGGCTTCATCAACGCTACCGACTGCGCAGATTACCTTGTGAAGAAAGGTATGCCCTTCCGCGACGCGTACAAGATCACCGGCGGTCTGGTCGCGGAGTGTATCGAAAAGAACACCACTCTTGAAGAGCTCCCGCTTGACTGCTACAAGGAAAAGAGCGAGCTTTTCGACAACGACCTCTATGAAGCGATAAGTCTCGAACACTGCGTAAAATGCCGTACATCATACGGCGGACCCGCTCCGGAAAGCGTAATGAAACAGATCGGATATGTGCGTGAAAGATTATGATAACATTTGACAAGACAATCTCATTCGAGGAATACAATTATCTGCGCAGTCTCGTTGACTGGTATCAGGTCTCCGAGCGCCAGTTCATAAAGAGCATACCCAAATCCATATTTATAACGGTAGGCAGAGACAACGAGACAGGCAAGGCTGTTTCAATGGCGCGTGCAGTCGGCGACGGCGGGTATCATCTGCTGGTAGTGGACGTTATCGTTCACCCCAACTACCAGCGTCAGGGCATCGGCAAGCAGATGATCTCCCAGCTCATGGATTTCGTGCATACCGAATACATCGAGGACGGAGAAACAACAATGGTTTCCCTGCTCTCGGCAAAGGACAAGGAGCCGTTTTACGAGAAGTTCGGTTTCTTCCGCAGACCGAACGACGAGCGCGGTGCGGGAATGAGCCAGTTCTATACGCAGAAATGAATATGAAAGAAGTAATTTTAAGTGCCGACGGTGACAGCGCTATATATGCTGTTCCCGACGCTGTTGCCGATGACCTTGAAAAATATTGCATGGAGTTTTGTTGTAATTGGCTGCACAAAAGTCCCGATGCTTCAAAATACAGAACAGGAAATACTGTATCGTACACGGAGAATGATTTTATTGAATATCTCAATAAATACATTTTCCCTGATGAACGATCGTTTTTTATAAAGAATATCGGATGGACAAATCTGGGCGAGAATATGCCGGAACAGTATAAATGCTATCCGTATTTCAATTTTTGACAAAGAGGAATAAAGAAATGGTAAAAGTATTCATTGACGGACAGGAAGGCACAACGGGACTTAAAATAGTCGAGCGCCTTAAATACAGAGCGGATATCGAGCTGCTCACGATTGACGACGCAAAGCGCAAGGACACAGAAGAACGCCGCAAGTTCATAAACGCGTCGGACTTCACTATCCTCTGCCTGCCGGACGCAGCGGCGATAGAGGCAGTCTCCCTTGTTGAGAACGATCATACCCGTATAATCGACGCATCTACCGCTCACCGCATCAATCCGGACTGGGCTTACGGGTTCCCGGAGCTTTCCCCCGAATTCCGTGAGAAGATACGCACATCGAAGCGTGTTGCAGTTCCGGGCTGCTATGCAAGCGGATTTCTGTCAATGGTATATCCCCTCGTTAAAAGCGGGATACTTCCGAAGGACTACCCGGTTTCCGTTCATGCAGTCTCCGGCTACAGCGGCGCCGGAAAGCGCGGTATAGCACAGTACGAGGCTTCCGACCGGGCGAAGGAGTTCGACACTCCCCGCCAGTACGCCCTCACTCAGCAGCACAAGCATCTGCCGGAGATGAGAGTGATATCCGGGCTTGACCATGAGCCGACATTTAACCCGTATGTCTGCGACTATTACGCGGGAATGACCGTTTCCCTGCCCCTGCACGCGAGACTGCTTGCAAAACAGGTGACGCCATCAGACATCCGCGAAATGTTCGCCGAGCATTACAAGGGCTGCAATTTCGTGAAAGTAGCCGAGCTTGACGGAAAGGACGTGCTCCCGGACGGATTTATAGGTGCAAATACCCTTGAAGGCACAAACAATATGCAGATAATCGTCAGCGGAAACGAGATGAGACTTCTCGTTGTTTCCCGACTCGACAACCTCGGAAAAGGCGCAAGCGGCGCGGCTGTACAGTGCCTCAACATAATGATGGGCATTGATGAGACCATAGGACTTGTCTGATGTTCGATCTGACTATGCAAATAAAGGAGAAAAATTATGGATAACGTAACTATCGGAACTAATACACAGAAACTTATTGATTCTCTCGGTATCGGGCTTGTAAGCTCGGAAATAAACAATTTTGTTGACGGCGGAGTGTGTGCCGCAAAAGGCTGGAAAGCGAACGGTGTCCACTGCGGATTAGCCCACAAGGCACTCACCGATACAGAGGAAAAGTCTCAGGCTGCAAATAACGCGCTCCCGACAAACAAGAAGAATGATCTTGCAATGATAATGTCGGATAAACGTGCTGCTGCAGCGGCGGTATATACCACAAACAAAGTCAAGGGCGCACCCCTCAATGTTACCAAAGAAAACCTTGCAGACGGATATGCACAGGGAGTTATAGTGAACTCAGTGAATGCCAACACCTGCAACGCCGACGGTATCGAGAAAGCAAAGAAAATGGCTGAACTCGCTGCAAATGCAATGGGTATAAGCGCTTCCGATATGGTAGTCGCTTCCACCGGTGTCATCGGTCAGGTGCTCCCTATCGAGCCTATCGAAAAAGGCATACCGGCGCTGTACGAGGGTCTTTCCTACACCGGGAACAGCGAGGCGGTAAAGGCTATAATGACGACCGACACAAAGCCAAAAGAAGTTGCGGTAGAGTTCACTCTGGGCGGTAAGACCTGCCGCGTCGGCGGTATGCTCAAAGGAAGCGGCATGATCCACCCGAACATGGCTACTACTCTTACATTCATCACAAGCGACGTGGCGATCACTCCGGAACTTGTAAAAAAGGCGCTTTGCGATAACGTGCAGTACACACTCAACTGCGTAAGCGTTGACGGCGATATGTCCACAAACGATATGTGTGTTGTTATGGCGAACGGCTGCGCGGATAACACCGAGATCACCGAAGAGAACGACGATTACGGCATTTTCTGCGAGGCACTCTGGACAGTAATGGTGAACCTCGCGAGAATGATGGCACGCGACGGCGAGGGCGCAACGAAACTTATCGAGTGCAACGTCAAGGGCGCGGACAGCTTCGAGACTGCAAAGACCGCGGCAAAATCCGTCATTATGTCGAGTCTGTTCAAAGCGGCAATGTTCGGCGAGGACGCGAACTGCGGACGTATCATGTGCGCACTCGGTTATGCAGACGCAGACTACGATGTGAACAAGATAGATATTGATATAGCATCGAACGGCGGATATCTGAATGTGTGCAAACAGGGCTCCCTACTCGACTTCGATGAGGTACTTGCAAAGAAGATACTCACCGAAACAGACATCACCATAATAATTGACCTCAATCAGGGCGATAACGGCGCAATGGCTTACGGCTGTGACCTTACTTATGACTATGTTAAGATAAACGGCGACTACAGGAGCTGAAATGAATGAGCGAGCTGCACATCAAACTTTTATTGATAGCTTTCGTAATTATTTCATTATGGTGGGCGATCCTTTTCACGGGTGTACTGTCAAAAAAGCCGCACAGTAAGTTAAATCTTGTTTTTACTGTCGCGATATTGGCATACGGAGTGTTTTTTCTGATAATGACACTTGTTACCGGTTCATACTATATGTCTTTTGAAACCGCGCTCGTGTATGGCTTTGTCGCTCTTGCAGCGTGGATAACCGAAAACAAGGTATTGAAAAACATAAGATTAATACTTTTTTGTGCAGCTACACTGGCTTTAGGCAACATTTTGATAATTATTATTCTGGTATCATTATTACCGCCGTCTTTGGCGGGACTGCACGGGTTATGTTAATGTAATTTTTCTTATAGGGCAAAGGAAATGGAAAACATCAGCAGCGAAGTATCAAGATACATCGGTATATGGTCGCCGACATTGTTCGTCGGCTTGATAATAGCCGCGGTCGGAATTATTATACTGATCTCCGGCTTCTCGCGAAAGAACAATACGGTGCGAAATAACGTATTTTCGATAATAATGCTGTTCTGCGGTTTGTTCCTTTGTGTCGGATTCATACCGGATAATATTGTTTCCGATTTTGTGGAGTTCAGAAAACCGCTCAGAATGGTGACAACTCTGATATGCAATCCGGTATGCAGCGCTTTCGGTGTGTGTATACTCCTGTATGCGGCGCTGTACATATTTATGAAATCAAGATCGACTATTTACAGAGATACGATTATTCCGATCGTGTCTGTGATATTGGGAACAATTACGGAACTTTGCGCTTTCGTAATAACTGCTTATGGCATATATGGCTTTATAAATTATATGAACATATAATAATTATAAAAGGACGGACAACTGAAATGGAAAACATCTCAAACGAAATTCGCGCGGGCATTTTAAGCGATGCCCTCCCCTACATTCAGAAATACAACGGCAAGGTCGTTGTCATCAAGTACGGCGGAAATGCTATGACCAATGACGCGCTCAAAGACGCGGTAATGTCGGACATCGTGCTGCTCAGCACTATCGGCGTGAAGATCGTGCTCGTTCATGGCGGCGGTCCCGAGATAAACGCAATGCTCAAACGCGTGAACAAGGAAAGCAAATTCGTGAACGGTCTGCGCTACACCGACGAGGAGACGGTCGAGATAGTGCAGATGGTACTCTGCGGAAAGCTCAACAAAGACCTTGTGAACAAGCTCTACCAGCATAACGGCAAAGCGATCGGGCTCTGCGGGCTTGATGACCGTATGATCGAGGCGAAGCAGCTCGATCCCGAGCTCGGACTTGTGGGCGAAGTTACCCGCATCAACTCCGGCATCATCAACGATGCTCTTGACAACGGCTATATTCCTGTTATATCAACTGTCGCAGGCGGTACGGACGGAAAAGTGTACAATATCAACGCTGATACGGCTGCAGCCCGTATAGCCGCGGAAATGCACGCGGAAAACCTCGTTCTTATGACCGATATCGTGGGTCTTCTCCGGGACAAGGACGACGAGAGCACACTTATCCCGCAAGTAGGACTCAGCGAAGTGCCTTACCTCAAAAACCAGGGCATCATCTCCGGCGGCATGATACCGAAGATAGACTGCTGCGTTGAGGCAGTCCGACGCGGCGTAAAACAGTCGATAATCATAGACGGACGCATACCTCACTCGATACTGATAGAACTGCTTACAAGCAAGGGTGTCGGCACAATGATAAAATAAGGAGATACGCATAAATGAATACAATAGACAAATTCAACGAACACGTTATGGGGACATACGGACGGTATCCGCTCGTAATGGACAGCGGAAGCGGCGAGACGGCGACCGACGATAACGGAAAGAAATACATAGATTTCGGAAGCGGTATCGGCACCAACTCCCTCGGATACTGCAACGATGACTGGGCTGACGCGGTATGCGCGCAGGTACGGAAGATCCAGCACACCTCCAACTACTATTACACGAAGGTGCAGGCTGATTTTGCGGAAAAGCTTACGGAAGCTGCCGGCATGGAGAAAGTATTCTTCGGCAATTCCGGCGCAGAAGCAAATGAGTGCGCAATAAAGATCGCAAGGAAGTACAGCTTCGACAAGTACGGCAAGGGCAGGCACAACATCATCACCCTTGTGAACTCATTCCACGGCAGGACGATCACGACCCTTTCCGCTACCGGACAGGACGTTTTCCACAACTACTTCTTCCCTTTCACCGAGGGTTTCATCTTCGTGAAAGCAAATGACATTGATGATCTTAAAGCAAAGCTCGATGATACGGTATGTGCGGTGATGTTCGAGCATATCCAGGGCGAAGGCGGAGTGAATGCCCTCGATCAGGCTTTTGTTGATGCAATATACGAGCTTACCGCAAAAAAAGATGTGCTTACGATTGCCGACGAGGTGCAGACAGGCATAGGAAGGACGGGTAAGTTCCTTGCGGGAGACAACTTCGGTCACAAACCGGACATCGTTACGCTTGCAAAAGGTATAGCGGGCGGACTTCCCATGGGAGCCTGCCTTACCGGTAAGAAATGCGCGGAAGTGCTCACCGCAGGCACTCACGGCTCAACTTTCGGCGGAAACCCGGTATGCTGTGCGGGCGGTCTGGAAGTACTGAAGAAAGCCGGCGATCCCGCTTTTCTCGCTGAAGTTGCAAAGAAAGGCGAATACTTCCGGAAAAAGCTTTCAGAAATACCGGAAGTTGACAGCGTAAGCGGCATAGGACTCATGATCGGTATCGCGCTTAAAACGAAGGACGCAAAGGAAGTCGCGAAAGCCGCACTTGACAGCGGGCTCCTCGTACTCACGGCAAAAGAAAAGGTAAGGCTGCTCCCGCCGCTCACAATAAGCTATGAAGAGATAGATGAGGGTATGAAGATACTCGGAGAAATTCTGAAATAAAGAAAGGAAACAAACATGAAACACTTACTTAAAATGCTCGACCTCAGCACAGAGGAGATCACACAGATACTCGACCTTGCGGACCAGCTCAAGTATGAGCTCAAGAACGGTATTCCCCACAAGCATCTTGAAGGAAAAACTCTCGGCATGATATTCCAGAAATCCTCCACAAGGACCCGCGTTTCTTTCGAGACGGGTATGTATCAGCTCGGCGGTCACCCTCTCTTCCTTTCTTCTAAGGATCTTCAGATCGGACGCGGCGAACCTGTGCAGGACACCGCAAGAGTTCTTTCAAGATATCTCAGCGGTATCATGATAAGGACTTTCGAGCAGAAGGAAGTCGATGATCTCGCCCAGTACGGTTCAATACCGATCATCAACGGTCTCACAGACTTTGCTCACCCCTGTCAGGTACTTGCGGATCTCATGACGATAAGAGAATACAAGAACAAACTCGACGGACTCAAATTCTGCTTCATAGGCGACGGAAACAATATGGCAAACTCGCTTACCGTAGGCTGTCTCAAAATGGGAATGAGCGTATCCCTCGCCTGCCCCGAAGGATATTATCCGCCCGCTGAGATACTTGATTTTGCAAAGACATACGGCGACAAGTTCGAGATCGTCAATGATCCGGTAAAGGCTGCGGAAAACGCAGATGTTATATACACCGACGTATGGGCTTCTATGGGTCAGGAAGGCGAAGCAGAAAAGAGAAAGCTCGCATTCAGGGGCTATCAGGTAAACGATGCGGTAATGGCTGCAGCAAAGCCGGACGCTATGGTCCAGCACTGCCTGCCTGCACACAGAGAGGAAGAGATCACAGAGAAGGTATTTGAGGCACACGCTTCCGAGATCTTCGATGAGGCAGAAAACAGACTTCATGCACAAAAGGCAGTAATGGTTCTTCTGATGAAATGATCCGCAAGCCGCGGCAGACAGGAGGAAATATGAAAAAACTCGCATCGCTCATTCTGGCTTTTTTGACCGCTTTTTCACTGAGCATAAGTTCATTTGCGCTTACAAAGAATTCGGTCATTCCGACATCAACTCTGAACAAGATACTCACCGAATACCGTGAAGCACTCAAATCGGGAGAAAACCATGTTTCTCTCTCAGGCTACGGACTTTCGGGCAAAGACGCAGAAATAGAACTGTACGACTTCTTATACCGTGCAAATTCCGAGCTCGGAAGCATATCTTACGGCAAATACAGCGACTGCTACCTTGAAACGGTGATCGAAACGTCTTCCGGCGCAATAACCGGCGTAAAGTTAGATTACTGGGACAGATACAGTACTCCCGACGGAAAGTGCGATATGGAGCTTGTAAAAAAAGACCAGAAGACCGTCTCCGAAAGGTTCAGCACCGCAAAATCCATAGTAAGAAGAAATATGTCCGATGCGGAAAAAGCCCTTGTTCTTTATGAGTACATTATTCTGCAGGCTAATTATCCGCTTTCGGAAGGCACCGACTCGGACGGAGAGGACATATACCCCGATGATGTATATACCACAGTCGGTCTGCTGTGCGATGGGACCGCGGTATGTGCGGCTTACGCAAAACTCTATGCGATACTTCTCAACGAAGCCGGTATCCCTGCAATAACCGTTGATTGCGATTCGATCAATCACGAATGGGTCATGGCGGAGATCGACGGTGAATGGTATCATTTCGACCCCACATGGGACGATTATTTGTTCACCGAGGGATATACTTCGCTCTGGGATCTGAATGATGACAGCTGGGACAAAGGCGCTGCAGACAGATCTTTTTTCCTGAAAAGCGACGATGAATTCATAGAAAGCGGACACCCGGACTGGGACGTATCGTACAGCGTCAATCCAAACAATATCACCGAACCTCCGGAATCGGGTCCTTCCGGCAAATACGATGACAAGTTCTTCTCGGTGAACAATGAAGACCTCTACTGCTGTACGCTTATGAACTACATAAACGGAAGCTGGTATTTCGCGGATCTCAAGACCATGTCGATCGTCAACGCGACATATGACGGCGAACTCTCATATATCGAGATGCCCACGGACTATATCCCGAAGTACACTTTCGGTTACGGCAATTACCTTTATGTCTGCACAAATTCGTCGGTACTGCGGTACGACACGATGAGCGACAAGTTTGAGAAGATAATGAAGGTACCGGAAGATGATCGGAAAACCGACAGTTTCAGCGAGATGAGCATTGTGAACGATGAGATGTCGCTTACAACAGCAAGATATACCTTTGACGAGAACGACGAGTATAAGGACGCGTCCTTCTCTACCGAAGTCTATCCTATGTCGGACGTAGAGAAAATGAGTCCTATAATCGACGATATGGACGGCGACGGCGAAGATGTCACTGCAGTAAAGGACGCGGCGGAGGCAGTCTCACCCTCCGGTAAGCTCACACGCCCCGGACAGATCTCCGACAAGCCCGCTCTCAGCGAGGAAGAACTTGCGATGATCGAAAATGCGGAATCTACCGGAAAGCGAATGATGGCATTCGTTTATCTCGGTATCGCGGCAATATTCATAATCATAGCAACTGTCGCAATAATACTTGCAGTAAAATACACCAAAAAGAAGTAACGGAGGCAGATGATGCGTGAAGAAAAAAATATCTCCGTTGTCATCGGAGAATCTGAGGACGAAACAAGAGTCCCCTTGATATTCCAGGTAGTGGTCGAGCTCGTTATCGGTGTTTTCCTCATAATATACCGTGATATGACCACAAATGTCCTGTTTATCGTTATCGGCGCGCTTATGGTATGCTACGGCGTTTTCGACCTTATCGCCTTTGTGACAAACAACCGCAACTACAGCTTCCGGCGCGGGCTTACCACCGGCGTACTTATAACGATCATAGGCGTTGCTTTTATCGTTCAGGCGGAAGCGCTCAAAAACCTGCTCGCTATCATAATCGGCGCCCTTATACTTATCGAGAGCATAGTGAACTGCCGCAGATCCTTCATACTCAAGAATCTCGGATCAGAAAAGTGGTACATTCTGCTTATTTCTTCTCTTGTGGTACTTGTTTTCGGGATCCTCATCTGCATCTACCCAAATATGTTCGGCGAGATAATATCGCTTATAATGGGGATAGGAGTGATATTTGAAGCGCTTCTCGACGCATATGCGATACTCTTCATGTCCGTACTCAGAGGAAAACTGAAAAAAAGCCGCAGATTCAGCGAGGAAGAAGAGACGTCGATAGTGGAAGTGCGTCAAAAATGACCTGTTTTCAACAATTACTTTGACTGATTTCATACAGTTTTCACAAAAGCATGGTAGAATAGGTACAATGAAAGGAATGGTGATCTGTAAATGAACTCGATCAAACGCTTCAAGAACCTTATGAGCATTCTCATGCTGTACGCTTCAAATATGATCGTTCATGACAGGGTAGTTATTCCCGGAAAGTTTACTGTTGCAAAAACAGATAACCGTATTACCGGAACCGTGTTCCCGAAACTTACAACAAACGAAAAGTTATGATAATACCCCGGCTGAGAAAAGTATCAGCCGGGGTTTTCGTATATCTCAGAATATTCCGGGGATCACAAACGCGAGCACTGCTCCGCAGACAAACGACACGAGATTTGCAATAAAAGCATACAGCACCGAACGATCGTACTCTTTATCTGTCTTGCTGAACAGTATATGATATACCAGAGCTTCGGCTCCGAATACGATAAGCTCCCATTTCCCGTATTCTATAATGACCACAATCCCGCTCCAAGCTCCGACGAATGAGCCTCCGAATTCAAAGAGATCCACAAGGTTGAGTCCGAGGTTGAGCAGGAGCTGAGTCACTGTGTTTGTGATAAGGATAGGAACAAGGTGGCGTTTGTCCCTGTACCCGAATGCGAGCGCGATCAGTATTTCCACAACAACAGTGAATATCATTCTGCAGATAAACGAGAAGACCGCCCCCGCAAAGTCATACTCTATCGACTGTGAAAGTATCGTCCCGTTCTCACCGAGCTCTATACGGAAATTACTCACCACGGCGTACTTTTTCATAGGAGCGCTGCATGAGAAAGTGTCGGACGACGGATCATATATGAGTACCTTGAAACTGCACGGGATATCGTTGAACAGATACATGATGCTTCCGTCAAGGGAGAGAAAACTTCCGCAGTAAACATAGCCGTCGCTGTCGGTGTAAGACATTATCTTTTCGCCTGCATCTTCGTAACTGAAGTGCCGCTCTGCCCCGATAAATATTGACCCGGTATTCATTCTTATGCCGGCAACAGGTCTTTCGGTGAATACCGAGGCATACAATTCCCTGCTTCCGATATTCTCAAAGAAAATACTTACGGAGTGCATCTGCGCAGCGTTGGCGAATGAAGTCAGAGATAATACCGCCGCAGTCACAAACGCTGCAAATACGGCAGAAATTCTTCTTACGAACCGCATAACCTTTCACTCTCCTTTTTCACATCATATCATATTTCACCCTCACAGTCAATTACAAAGCGATTACAATCCGATTACAAAACGGTAACAAAAAGCTCTCCCCGTGTTCTGCACAGAGAGAGCTTTTTTCACAGTATGATGCAGATAAGACCTCCGCAGCCTTCGTTGATTATGCGCTCAATTGTCTCGCGCAGCTTTCCTCTCGCGTCAGCCGGCATACGATACAGTTTGTTGCGTAAACCTTCGTTCACCAGCTCATGCAGGGATTTTCCGAAAATGTTGCTTTCCCAGAGTTTTATCGGATCCTCCTCAAACTCGTTGAGCAGATAGCGGATAAGTTCCTCACTCTGGCGCTCGGACCCGACGATAGGAGATACCTCGGTCTCGATATCCGCGGACATCATGTGTATCGACGGGGCGTGAGCCCTGAGACGCACTCCGTATTTTCCTCCCTGCTTTACGATCTCGGGTTCTTCAAGACTGAGTTCTCCTATATCCGGCATCACTATGCCGTACCCCGTTGCCTGGACTTCATCAAGGGCGTTCTTTACCTTTTCGTAGCTCTTCTTTATAGCTGCAAGTTCGATCATGCAGGGCATTAGATCACCCTCATCGCTCAGCTCAAGTCCGGTTGTCTCACCGAGGATCTTATAGAACAGGTCTTTCTTCAGCGATATATTGATATATCCGGCACCCTTACCGAGATCTATCTCTTCTATATTGCATTCTTCGATATTCTCTTCGTTGGCGACACACTTGGTTATCTTTTTTATCTCCCCTACTGAACCGATATCGGAAGCTGCGTTCTTTATCGCCGTAAACAGCTCGCGCTTGAGCCAGTGATCCTTATCGAGGGAATTGATCCACTTCGGCATCTTTATGCAGATCTCCTTTACCGGGAACTGCAGAAGGATCTCCGTAAGTATCTCTTTTACGTCCTTCTCCCCTATTTCCGTGCAGTTCAGCGGGATAACAGGCTTACCGTACTCTCCCGAAAGTCTCTCGGCGAGAGCCTGGCTTTCCGCGCTTCCCGGTTCCTTGCAGTTAAGCACAACTGCGAACGGCTTGTTTATGTTGTTGAGCTCATCTATCACGCGTTTCTCCGCTTCCTCATACTCCTCACGCGGGATATCGGTGAAGCTTCCGTCGGTGGTGATGACAAGTCCGATAGTGCTGTGTTCATTGATAACTTTCTGTGTCCCTACCTCGGCAGCCATATTAAACGGGATCTCACTGTCGAACCAGGGGGTCATGACCATACGGGGCTGCTCATTCTCGATATAGCCGATCGCACTCGGAACGATGTATCCGACGCAGTCTATCAGCCGGACATTCATATATGTGCTTTCGTCAAGCTTCACGGAGACAGACTCTTCCGGAACGAATTTCGGTTCTGTCGTCATGATAGTCCTGCCGGCCGCGGACTGGGGCAGCTCATCGACTGCACGCTCACGCCGGAAGCTGCTCTCAATGTTCGGGATAACGATAGTCTGCATGAACTTGCTGATAAATGTTGATTTTCCTGAACGCACGGGACCTACTATCCCAATATAGATATTTCCGTCTGTTCTCTCGGAGATATCATGATATATTGATCTGTTCATTGTTTTTTCCTTTCAAAGAGTATTGTTTCAGACTATGGGAATAAGTATCATTCCCGATACTTCCGCCGATTCACTCTCAAGATCGTTCTCCGCTATTATTGCAGCCGCCGAGGTATTGTAGTGCTTGGAGATATCCCAGACTTTCTCACCGTTATCGGCAAAATACAGTCTTAACGCATAGTCGTTCTCTTTCGGCTTCGGCTTATCCTCATTCACGGTGATCTCGCTGACTGCATCTATCGTATTCACACAGCACGATGAGCCGATAACATTTACCTGTGCGCGTATCTCGGCGGAGCTGTCACCGGTTATGCCGAAGCTCACGCCGGAAATATAAGTGCACGGAAGCACCGTGAACACCTCGTCCGAAGGTATATCGGTCTCCATGTCAAAGCTTTCGTTCTTATCAAGCACTATGGGCGTGCCGTCCGATGACTTTCCGACTGCACGGAAAAGAAGCCGTATATTGAGCTTTACCCTTCCGTTATCGGAAACGCCGGGAGTAATGCCGGATATTAAGCATTCTGCATCGTATATCTCACCGATACCACCGTCGGTATATTCCATATCGCTGCGGACATTGTACTGTACGGAAACCGAACGCGGTGCGCTTTCAAGTCTGACCGGAGTAACTGTGAAGGAAGAGTCATAATCCGTCGAGTACAGGTCGTTCACGGCTTTTATCTGCGATTCCTTATATGCGCATACCTTGCAGTCCACAGTCATATCACAGCCGAATGTACGGCTTTCTCCGCCGTCACTCTGCTTTATCTCAAGAGAGAAATCCATGATATCCAGCTCCGACACCGTTATATGCGATTCCGTAACGCCGTTGAGATCGACTATCCTGCTGAGGGGTACCGATGCCTCCATTGACTCAACGGAAGTCTCACCGGAGCTGTTCTTTATTATGTAGAGAGCTTTTATATCCGCTTCGCCCTTTACTACGACTTTGTCTGCAATAACCTTCGTATCGGTCACTCGGGCGGCACAGGCGGAAGAAATTACTGCAATGATCCCGCCGCCGGCACCCGTTTCTATATCCTCGCGTACAATATACTGTGAACCGCCGCAGAGCCGCTCATCACATATATCCACCGTCCGGGTACATATCTGCGTGCCCATTCCTTCCGCTCCGCACAGAAGCTCGCTCTCATACGCGCCGCACACTTTTATGCGAAGGCATACTGCGCCGCGTATATCTATGCGCCTGCCGCTTACGGCTCTTGCCGTGCAGTACTCCACAGACGGGAATATGTTCACGACAGGATCCCTTACGGGGCGCGAAAGCTCCACAGTCTTGGAATATGTCGTTCTCTGATCCAGAACATTGATCTCGCTGCTTCCTTCGGTAAGATAAAGCACCTTGACATAGACAACCCCGTCAATAAACAGCTTATTATCGGAAACGCTGTACGATACGATCCCCGGTGTAAGCGTGCATTTAAGCAGCTTGAACACGTCCGGACAGTAATCCGGCAGAACATGCTCAAGCTCGATACCCTGCTCTGTCTGACCGTCAAAAACAGTCTCCGTGAGCAGTACCGGCTCTTTATCAAGTTTAAGTTCCATAGTGTACCTCCGTTTTTTATTGAGCATGACTAAACCGCATTGAACATGCTCTGTCAGAAAAAATATATTCCGATGATGTACTTGTTATGACAAGCTTGAACAATAAATTTATGCATGATAAATGAAAATACGGCATGTTGTTCGCACCGAGAGCAACTACTGCATCAATCAGGCGGAACTCAAAGGTATGAAGGCCGCAGGTTTCGACGAGTATGAGTTTATCTCTCTCGGAGAGAACGCGGAAAACGTCTGCGACACCTGCGACGATCTCGACGGTCAGCGGTTCAAGATTGCCGATGCGGTCGTCGGTGTAAACTGCCCGCCGATGCACCCGTTCTGCCGGTGCAAGGTCACCACACCGCAGGAGACCGAGGAAGACATACAGCGCGAGATCGACGAGCGCATCGACAGCTGGAACATACCCGAGGGAATGAGCCTTGACGAGTTCATCGAGCGGGTCAACAACGGGGAGTTTGAGGAGATCAGAGCGGAACAGGAAAAGTAAGCACAGAAAACTGTTGACAATTCTGATAATCGTGGTATAATAGAATTAGGAAACGAAGACATTAAAGGCAGAAGTATCGAGACAGGTGAAGAATTTGTGGATAATTGGAAAGAATTAGAAAAATTAAGAGAGCTTTTTAGAGACAGGCTTCGTGAACTTTGTGAAAGATGCAGAGAAAAACCAGTCAAGGATGCTTTTGTAAAAGAGGAAAAAGCACTGAGACAGTGGTACGAAGAAGAGTATAAGCGTATTTCTGCGGAATGATAATTATTTTCAGCGCACGCCCTTGGGTATGCGCTGTTTTTATGCCAAAAATCAAACAGGAGGAAAACAGAATGAGAGAATTATCAACAATCTGTGGCTGTTCCTGCTCGCGTTCGCCGGAGGATTGTCAACGATCTCGGCGGGTATCGCTGTGATCGTAAACATTATCCACAAGGCAAAAAGCCCGAATCAAAAGCAGAACGAGCGTATTGCAGCTCATGTATAAAGATTTATTTTGTAAAATTATTTTGATTAATTGTAAAGTTTCCCAAAAAGGTATTGACAAATAATCAAAACCAAGTATAATTAAAGATGGGATAGTATTTATAAAAATGCAGGGAGGTGGATACTATGCTGAAGTTTTTTTACAGATCATTAAGGAAAACAAAAAATAAAAAGGGCTTCACGCTGGTCGAAATGATCGTTGTTGTTGCTATTATCGCAGTTCTCGCCGCTATAATCGTTCCGACAATAACCGATTATTACAGAAGATCTCGTGTTGCTTCCGCAAATGCTACAGCATCGGAGATAAGGAACCATATACAATACTTTCTCATGGAGATCGCCATAACCGGAAAAGGTATGAAACATGGACAGGATATAAACTGCCAGATGATGTTCATGGTAGATAAAGGCGAATGGATGGTAAAAACGGAATGTAAGGTAAACGGAAAGAACGACTCAAACGGAAGTCTGACGTTCAATGACCATGAAAACTGGTGGAAGAATAACGCAAACGGTGTGCTTCTCGATACTACCACAAGACAGGATCAGAACCACCAGCTTGCCATGTGCAGAGCCGTTGCGGACTGCTGTCCCGGTCTTCAGACAGGTTTTATCATGGCGTTCTTTACCGACGGCCAGTGCAGAGGCGTTGTTTATATGCCGGACTGCAACTATATCTGGCCCGGGAACTACAGCGGGATACCGAGCAGTCTTACCAGAGGACGTCCACAGAAAAGACCCGCTCTCGTACACGGCAGAACGGACGCCCAGGGTCCGAGGCTCAAAGAGTTTTCTCCTTGGGCAGGTAACTGGCCGCAGTTCGCGGACGACCAGTTCTGGTCAGGAATGGCGGGTATAGATTATGAGGGCTTTGTGGTAGGTACTTCTCCCGTCATTGATCTCGGTGAGTGCAACCACGGATAACACTCGTTATTTGCAGGACTGTCGTTTTTGCGGCAGTCCTTTTTATTGCAAAAATTTAAAAAAAATATTGAAATTTATCGAGTAATGTTATATAATAGATGTGTTATGGTATTGAGAAAGGATCGTCTGAAAATGACAGCAGAAAAGAAAAAAGGATTTGACAACGATTTATATCTGAAGACCCAGTCGGAGCATATCCGCGAGAGGATCTCCCATTTCGGTGACAAGCTTTACCTCGAATTCGGAGGAAAGCTCTTCGACGATTACCACGCTTCAAGAGTTCTACCGGGATTCATGCCGGACAGTAAGCTCCGTATGCTCCTCCAGCTCAAAGAAGATGCAGAAATAGTTATCGTGATAAACTCCTCGGATATCGAAAAGAACAAGATCAGAAGTGACCTCGGTATAACTTACGACGTTGATGTCGTTCGTCTGATCGGCGTGTTCAGGCGGTTCGGTATGCTCGTCAGCAGCGTCGTGCTCACTCAGTACGAAAATCAGGTCTCCGCAGACGCTTTTGCGGAGAGACTTGCATCAATGGGTGTAAAGGTATATCACCATTACCGCATCAGCGGCTATCCCTCCAATATCCCGCTCATCATGAGCGACGAAGGCTACGGAAAGAATGATTTCATAGAGACTACCCGTCATCTTGTCGTAGTAACCGCGCCCGGCCCCGGAAGCGGAAAAATGGCTACCTGCCTTTCTCAGCTCTACCATGAGCATAAGCGCGGAAGAAATGCCGGATACGCAAAATTTGAGACATTCCCGATATGGAACCTTCCGCTCAAACACCCGGTAAATATAGCTTATGAGGCTGCAACATCGGATCTTAACGATGTGAATATGATAGACCCTTTCCACCTCGAAGCATACGGCAAGACCACGGTGAACTACAACCGTGACGTCGAGATCTTCCCTGTTCTCAACGCTATGTTCGAGAGCATATTCGGCAAGTCGCCGTACAGATCCCCTACCGATATGGGCGTCAATATGGCAGGAAACTGCATAATAGATGACGATGTGGTGTGTGAAGCTGCAAAGGAAGAGATAATCAGAAGATACTACATCGGTCGCTGTGACCACCGCAAGGGTCTTATCACGGAAGATGAGGTGTATAAGCTCGAACTCCTAATGAAACAGGCAGGCGTAAAGACCGAGGACAGAAAGGTCGTTGCACCCGCCCTCGCCAAGGAAGAAGCTACCGGCAGCCCCGCAGCCGCAATGGAGCTTCCGGACGGTACTATTCTTACCGGAAAGACTTCAAAGCTCCTCGGTGCCTCCTCTGCCCTGCTTCTTAATGCGCTCAAATATTTCGGTGACATTGACGACGAAAAGCTTCTCATGTCTCCGAATGTTATCCAGCCTATACAGGATCTCAAAGTCAATCACTTCGGAAACGCAAATCCCCGGCTGCATACCGACGAAACGCTTCTCGCACTCTCGATCTGCGCTACCACCAATGAGGACGCCAAAAAAGCCATGGAGCAGCTCTCAAAGCTCCGCGGCTGCGAAGTGCACTCAACAGTCATTCTTTCCGCCGCAGACGAGCGAACATTCAAAAGACTCGGCGTAAATCTCACCTGCGAGCCGAAATACGGTACTCCCGAGAGCCGCGCAGAAGAGAACTGATATGAGAGTAGTATCTGTGTGCAGCTCCAGCAAAGCTAACTGCACATATATAGAAAGCGGCGGGACAGGCTTTCTCGTTGATGTCGGCTGCAGCTACAAAATGCTGTGCGACGGTCTGAAAATGGCGGATCGCGACATCTCCTGCGTGAAAGCCGTTTTCATCACCCACGAACACACCGACCATATTAACGGTCTGCTCATGCTCACAAAAAAACTCGCTGTTCCCGTCTATGCGTCCGAGGGAACGCTCGGTATGATACTTGCAAAAAACAAAGCGAGCGCGGGAGCGGATCTAAGGCTTATAAACGATCTCGGTAACGCACCTGTGAATGTGAGCGTCACCGCGTTTCATACGCCCCATGACAGCGCAGAGAGCGTGTGCTATACATTCAGGGATCCGGAGAACAAGATCGCGGTCTGCACGGATCTCGGTCATGTGACGCCGGAAGTACGCGAAAATCTTACAGGATCACGTTTTGTGCTTATCGAAGCAAATTACGACCCGGAAATGATGACCCGCAACCTTACATATCCCTACGAGCTCAAGCAGCGTATCCGCTCCGACCGGGGACATCTTTCAAACGGTGACTGTGCGGCATTCGCAAGAGAGCTTGTGGCAAGCGGCACTGTTTCGCTGCTTCTCGGTCATCTGAGCCAGAACAACAACACTCCCGAAATAGCGGTAAGGACCGTTGAAAATGCACTATCCACCTCAGGTGCGGTGCGCGGCAGGGATTATATCCTTGATGCGGCAGCCGTAGTCGGAAGCGGAAAGGCTATTGCTGTATAATATATGACATTTGAATTTTCCGATGACAATAAGCGCTATCATACCCTTAGCTACCATAACAGGCATACTTACGGCAGGCGCGTCGCAAAAGCCGTGATAGACGCGGGCTTTACCTGCCCGAACATCGACGGCACCAAAAGCCATGGAGGCTGTATTTTCTGCAGCGGCGGCAGCGGATACTTCACAAACGGACCTGCGGTTCCGATAAGTGAACAGATCAGGCTTGAGAAAGAACGTATTCACAGGAAATATCCGGACGCACTTATTATTGCATATTTTCAGGCTCATACGAACACCTACGCCGATATCGCCACTCTCGAAAAGCGATATATGGAAGCAGTGAACGCGGGTGTAGCCGGTATCTCGATCGCAACACGGACAGACTGCATCGACCGCGAAAAGATCGCGCTCATAAAGTCCCTGCCCTGCCCCGTTACCGTAGAGCTCGGGCTTCAGTCCATTTTCGACAGAACGACCCACAATATGAACTGCTGTCACAGCAGCTCGTCGTTCCTGTCCGCGATGTTCCTGCTCAGAAAAAACAATGTACGAACCTGTGTTCATATCATAAACGGGCTTCCGGAAGAAACACCGGAAATGATGCTCAAAACGGCGGAATCTCTCGGCAAACAACGGCCTGATGCAGTCAAGATACACCTGCTACATGTGATAAAGGACACATTTCTGTACAATATGTACGAACGCGGCGAATATACTCCCATGACAAAGGAAGCTTACATAGATACCGTTGTTCGTCAGCTCGAATACCTTCCCCCGGAGACGGTCATCGAACGGCTCACCGGCGACGGCGACAAACGTACTCTTGCAGCGCCGATGTGGAGTGCGGACAAGATATCGGTGCTCGGCGGGATAGATAAGCGCATGAAAGAACTCGACGTGTTACAAGGCGATAAATTCGTCCCGTAACACGTCGTTACGTTTTTATAGGTTATTGCGCTGCTGATCGGCAGACATTAAGTACCGGATCAATAATTCTCTTTTCTTACCTCAAAGAAGCTCTGCGGGTGGCCGCATACGGGACATACGCCGGGAGCCTTCTTGCCGATAACGAGGTGTCCGCAGTTGCGGCATTCCCAGATCGTCTCATCGCTCTTCTCGAATACTCTCTGCATATCAATATTGTTGAGAAGTGCGCGGAATCTTTCTTCATGGTGCTTTTCGATAGCGCCGACCATTCTGAACTGAGCTGCAAGCTTTGTGAAGCCCTCTTCCTCTGCGTCCTTGGCAAATCTCTCGTACATATCTGTCCATTCGTAGTTCTCGCCGTCTGCCGCTGCAGCAAGGTTCTTTGCTGTATCGCCGAGCTCACCGAGAGCCTTGAACCAGATCTTTGCGTGTTCCTTTTCATTATTGGCTGTTGCCTCAAAGATAGCCGCGATCTGCTCATAGCCTTCCTTCTTTGCTACCGAAGCAAAGTAGGTGTACTTGTTGCGAGCCTGGGATTCGCCCGCGAATGCAGTGAGAAGGTTCTGTTCGGTCTTTGATCCTTTTAATTCCATATCATTGTACCTCCGTAGATGTTATTGCATTTCTGCCCTTTCATTATAACATTTTTTGCATACTCATGTCAATACGGAATACATAATTCACTGCTGTAATATAGGCTCATTTCCGTTTTTTATTTTTTGGCTCTCTGAAATACATGAACCATATTATGAACTGCCCCCCTGCAAGAAGAACGAGCAGTATCATCACTACCACCGTAGCCGGGTTCCACATACCGTTGGCGGAAAAATACCATATCAGGTATATGCAGACAGCGCCGAGTATGATCCCGTTCAGGAGCGGAGAATTACCTTTTTTCATTTGCTCTGTAAGCGTTTCGCCATAAGCGTGTTCTTCATAAGCATAGCAATAGTCATGGGTCCAACGCCGCCGGGAACGGGTGTGATATAGGAAGCCTTCGGCTCGACTTCGTCAAACTTCACGTCGCCGCAGAGCTTGTTTTCCGCGTTGCGGTTCATACCGACATCTATAACGACCGCTCCCTCTTTCACCATGTCCGCTGTAACGAAATCAGCCTTGCCCACAGCGCTTACAAGTATATCCGCGCAGCGGCATACTTCAGCAAGATCTTTAGTGTGGGAATGACAGATAGTAACGGTCGCGTTCTCATGCAGAAGCAGCATAGCCATAGGCTTTCCCACAATGTTTGAGCGTCCGATCACAACACATTCCTTACCGTCTACATCGGTACCGGTGCTGTGGATAAGCTCCATAACTCCCGCGGGGGTGCAGGGCAGAAATGCGTAGTTTCCGATCACTATTCTGCCGACATTCTCCGCATGGAAAGCGTCAACATCTTTCTTTGGAGATATGGTCTTGATGATCTTCTTCTCGGTGATATGTTTCGGAAGAGGAAGCTGTACGAGTATGCCGTTTACATTCGGGTCATCATTGAGCGTCCTTACAAGTTCGCGCAGCTCCTTCTCGGTCGTTTCCTCCGGCAGAGCGTATTCGTAGGACTTTATCCCACAAGCCTCGCAGGCTTTCTTTTTATTGTTCACATACACGCGGCTCGCGGGATCGTTTCCGACGATGATGACTGCAAGTCCGACGGTGAGCTTGTCGCGCTCTATCTCGGCTCTTACCTCGTCCTTTATCTTCTGTGAAACTGCTTTTCCGTCAATTATCTTCGCCATTGTTATTTTTCCTCCTGTTACTTGTCGCTGTCGTCAAATATGCTCTGTGCGCCGGTCTGCTCTTTTTCGGCGCGTCTGAACGCTTTCAGCGCCTTTTCTGTTTCTTCGTCATTCTTCATATCCGTATAGAACTTCTCCATACGTTTCCTGCAGGCTTCCGTGTCCTTCCAGCGCTTATATCCCGTCATTTTCTTTACCTTTATCTTGAAATACACCAGAAGTATCACACAGAAAAGCGCTGTGGCATAACCTATGAGCTGAGAAACACGGATACCGGTGCCGCCGACATAAAGGCTGTCGGTACGGAGACCCTCGATGAATCCTCTGCCGGAGCCGTACCATATGATATACCACAGGAACTGCTCACCGTCAAAGGTCTGGATCTTCGAGATGACGAAGTGTATGAATACCAGTCCGAGTGCGCACCAAAGGCTCTCGTACAGAAAGCAGGGGTGCACAAGAGCGTATTTACCTGCCGGAAGAGCGGCCTGTGCAGCCTGCACCACCGGGTCTATCTCGATCACATTCCCCGTCATTCCCCAGGGAAGATCGCCGGCGGTAGGCGCACCGTAGGCTTCCTGGTTTATGAAGTTGCCCCAGCGCCCTATCGCCTGGCCGATAAGAAATCCGCAGCCGCCCATGTCACACAGCGGAAGCACCGGCGCTTTCCGGATCTTTGTTGTCAGTATGCCCACGATCGAACCCATGATTATGCCGCCGTATATTGCAAGCCCGCCGTCATGGATCGTGGTGAATGTCGTGATGAAATCGTATTTGAATGTATTCTCGGGATTGATGTTCCAGAAAATAACGTAGAATATCCTCGCACCGAGAAATCCGAAAATTCCGCCGAAAAGCGCCACATCAAAGATGTCGTCACTTGTGAGCCCGACCTTCTTTCCCCGTTTCGTGCAATATACCACTGCAAGGATAAGACCTGCCGCAATTATTATCGCGTACCAGAATATTTTAAATCCGAAGAGGTCAAGAGCAACGCGGTTCACATCTATCTCACCCGAAAACAGGTTCGGGAACTCCACGCGTCTGTCATAGATGTCGTTCATTTGTCTGTTCCTTTCTTTTGCTCTGTATCAGCGGTCAAGCGGTTCTATTACCGACAGGCTGCTGTTATCCGTATCAAGGCTGCGTAGCGCTTCCATTACGTCCTCGTAAGTCACCGAAGCGGCGAGCTCAAGGTTATCATAAACGCTGATACCGATGAAATCGGAATTCATGACCGACTTTGCAACTCCGCCGACATTGTTGAAGCCGCTTATAAGATCGCCGTATGTCATTTTCTTGACTGTATCGAAGTCCGCTCTCGGTATCCCGTCCTTTTTCAGCCTTTCAAGCTCTTTTATGACCTCTTCCGCCACCTTGTCCGGCTCACGGGAATCACCGCTTATGAGCGGAAGGAAGAAACCGCGTCCCCTGAATACTCCCGCGGAGAATGTGTCGTTTATAAGTCCGCTGTCGTAGTTTCGGGTATAGAACGGCGAGAATGTTCCGAGCGCCGAATCGAGCATGATGTTATGAACGAGATACGACTTTGCACTTTCACGTCCGGACAGGTTCGGCATCTTGAATCCGAGCTGGAAAAGCGGAAGAGCACAATACAGCTTCTGTGTAACACGTTTTTCCCGGACTTTTTCCGGCTCCTCGGGAACGACAGTCTCAAGTCCGAGATCTCTCGATGGTTTAAGCATCTCATCACAGATGCTCATAGCTTCATCGGGATCGAAATTGCCCGCAATGGAAAGAGTCATGTTGTTAAGGTTGTAGAATGTGTTGTAACAGCGGTACAGCAGCTCCTTATTGATCTGAGCGATGCTCTCGACGGTACCCGCAATATCTATCCTTACCGGATTATTGTGGTAAACAGCACCCAGCCCGTTGAAGAATACTCTCCAGCCCGGATCGTCAAGATATATCTTTATCTCCTGGGCGATTATGCCCTGCTCTTTCTGAACATTTTCATCGGTGAAATACGGGTTCTGAACAAAGTCAAGGAGCGTGCGGAGATTTTCTCCGAAGTGCTCCGCGCAGGTGAAATGATATGCCGTGGTATCAAATGAAGTGTACGCGTTTGAATATGCGCCGGTCTTTGAGAAGTTCTCAAACGCGTTGCACTCTTCACCCTCAAAAAGCTTGTGCTCAAGATAATGGGCTATTCCCTCGGGAACGGTTATAAGGTCTTCGTCTTCATTCGTCCTGAAAGTGGTATCAACGGAGCCGTACCGCGTTCCGAATATTGCAAAGGCGGTACTGAACCCTTTCATCGGGTAAAGACAGATCGTAAGTCCGCTGTCATGCTTTATCCGTGTGTAATGCTCACCGAGGCGGCTGCTTTCGAGTATTTCCTTTTTCATTCCTCACCAGCCTCCTTGTCCGTGCTCAGTACATATACGGTGTCAAGCTTCAGCGATGCCGCGGCTTCCATTATATCCTCTCTGGTCACTGCATTTATCCGTTCTATGATCTCCTCCGGAGGTTCCGCATACTCCGGGAAAAGTATATTAGACAAGCACCTTGAAGTGATCCCGCCGACCGTATCGGAGACTGCACGGATAATATTTATGATATAGAGCTTGACTTTTTCTGTTTCATCGTCGGTGAAATTACCATTCACTATCTCATCGAGCTGATGCAGGCATTCACTCTCCGCGGCTTCAAGGTTTTTCCGGTCAACCCCGCATTCCGTGGTGACAAACCCCTTAGCGAACCCGAGCCTTGAATAGCAGTAATAACACAGCGACATCTTTTCACGAACTATGCTGAACAGCTTTGAGGATTCCGTGCCGCCGTAGAGATGCTGCATCACCATGAGCGGGTACTTTTTACGGTACCTGTCCGAAGTCTTGAAGAACATCACGAGCTTGCTCTGCTCTATGTCAAGCGTCTCTTCTATGCGTGATACCTCGGGCTTTGTGCAGCTTACCTTTGTCTCCGGCAGTTCCTCGGGTCTTCGGTCTGTTTTGGAGAATGCTTCCGCGAACATATCCGAAATGCCGGCAAAATCACTCTCGCCGACGCATATGACCTCGGTGCGCATTTCATTTATCATACGCTTGTACGCATTCAGCGCGGTTTCGGCGGTTATCGCCTCTACCCTGTCGTTCGTGCCGCCCCAGCGGACTTCGGCAGGCTCGCCCCTGAATGCTTCCTCATAGGCTTTGAGGTAGGAGTAATTAGTCTTATCGTTGATCTCCGCGTCGTTGTCGTCGATCTGGTTCTGCTTCTCGATCTCAAGGCTCTGAGCAGGAAACAGTCCGTTCTCAAAATACGGTCTGAACAGGCAGCCGATAAGTATCTTTGCGGTCTCACGCAGGATATCTTCACCGTCAAGCGCGAATCTGCTGTCAAGAACTGAGGCGCTGAGTTCACAGAACTGATAATCCGCATCGGCCCTCACCGACCAGCTGATATTGGCTGAATACAGCTCGGCAAGGCGCCTGTTGAGCTTTGCCATGGTGTTGAGATCTTCGCTGCATTTTGAGAGCATTCGCGGGAGAACTGCATTCTCGGACGCTTTTTCGGAAAGCTTCGTGATAAATATGACGCTTATCCGGTTGATCTTGAATTTTTCATCTGTTACGGAGGTAAAATACACGCCGTCCGCAATGGGTTTTCTGTTGTAGAGATTGTCCAATTGTACTTTCCTTTCTTTTTCAAAAGTCTATCTCTATATGTTCGGCATTTATAGAGCCGTCCTCGTCAATATTGATGATACCGTATGTAGGAGCCTTTCCTCCCCTCGGGAGCACGGGGCTTCCGGGATTGAACAGCAGCACCCCGTTCACGGTCTCATTGAACGGGACGTGGGTGTGTCCGAAAAGCGCTGCATCACAGCCGTTCACCACTGCAGTCGCCGAGAGCCGGTCACTCAGCAGCGACCGGTCGAACCTGTGGCCGTGGCACATATAGAAGCGCTTCCCGCCGAGTTCCGTCACAAGGCACTGCGGGTGATCTTCCCAGTCGTTATTACCTTTTATAAATATGAACGGTTTGTTGTAAAAGACGGACTGAACATCATAAAATTCCCGTTCTCCGTCGCCGAGATGTATGAACAGATCAGAGTCTATGTTCTGCTCCACTATCCGGTATAAGGTATCGAAGTCTCCGTGAGTATCGGAAACAACGGTAATATTCATTTTATCGCCTCCGGAAGCTCATACAGAGCATCAATGATTTATTATATCACATTTCCGAAAAAAAATCAACTTTTAATTGACAATCGGCAGATAAAATAGTAAAATAAAACCATAGAACTATTTCAATTCACAATTGTTCGGTGCTATAAAGCTTGGTTTATGGGAGTTATAATGGATCGGATATTGTTTTTTTCCTTGATCGGGATATGCTGCTTTGCGGCATTTATTGTGAATACGAAGCATTTATATGATTCTGTGCTGTTTTACAATGAGGTCAAAAATTTACGGAAGCTCAAAAAGTTTTCTGCGACTGTCATCTATGAAAGCACATCATTGCTGAATATGATGGCGTCAGTCAAAAGCGGCAGCGGACCTACATCCGTAAAAATGGCAGTTGAAGCAATGTCCCACGGTAATAAACTCTATGAAATGGTATGCGCACATGATAAGCGAATAAGGGAAGGCGCGAATGTTGAAGTAATTCTCTGCAAAAAGAAGAAACTGTTTGCATTCTCTGTTCAGCAGATAAAAAATGCTTTGGTAACATATTCAACCTATACCGTTCTTTTTCTGTGCGCTTCTTTGTTTATGTTCTGGAATGTGTATTCTGCTGCTGTTAAACTCTTCAGCATTCTTAATTCTTAATTTGTTTCGGGGTGATGTTTATGACCAGTATTCTTATGTCTCTCGGCGATACTCCCGCGGGAGAAGGCTTCGGCGGAGTTCTTGTATCCGCGCTTCTTGCATTCGGTACAATGGCGCTCATATACGGGGTGCTCGTACTGATAGACCGGTACCATAAAAAGCATATGAACGATGAAAAGCCCCCGGAGAAGCCTGCAGAGCCGCCTCAGCCCAAGACCTTCCCGCAGGTCCTATCCGAGCAGATACATAAATCCGAAGAAAAGGACGGTGACAGGCGGGCATGAAAAAGGTTATGGTCGCTATGAGCGGCGGCGTTGACAGCTCAGTCGCCATGGTCATGCTCAAGGAGCAGTATGATGTCATCGGCGTCACTCTGAAACTGCACGACGGGGAATTTGAATGCGAGGGTCAGAAGACCTGCTGTTCCCTCTCCGATATCGACGACGCACGGGAAGTCGCTTCACGCTTCGATGTTATGCACTACGTCTATAATATGAAAGATCTCTTCCGTGAAAAGGTCATCGACAATTTCATCTCGTTCTATGAACACGGAATGACCCCGAACCCTTGTATAGACTGCAACAGATACATCAAGTTCGACGCTATGCTCGAACGGGCGCTCACACTCGGCTGTGATTATATCTCCACCGGACATTACGCGCGGGTCGGGTATGATGAGACAAGCGGCCGCTGGCTGCTCAGAAAGGCAGTTTCGTTCGAAGGTGAGAACGAAAAGGACCAGTCTTATGTTCTCTACGATCTTAAACAGGAACAGCTCTCCCGCATATTGTTTCCCCTCGGAAGCATGAAAAAATCGGAGGTACGCGCGTATGCGGAAAAACACGGACTTGTGAACGCCCATAAATCCGACAGCCAGGACATATGCTTCGTACCCGACGGAGATTACGGCTCATTCATCTCCAGAACGACCGGCAGGGTTTACCCTCCCGGAGATGTGACCGACAGCTCAGGAAAGGTCTTCGGCAGGCACAACGGACTTATCAGCTATACTATCGGTCAGCGCAAGGGACTTGGCATAGCTTTCGGCAAGCCGATGTACGTTATCGGCAAGGATATGAACAAAAACGCTCTTATCGTGGGTGAAGCGGACGAGCTTCTGAGCCGTACACTCACAGCCTCGGATATGAACTGGATCGCGTTTGAAAAACCGGATAAACCTTTTGAATGCAAGGCAAAGACCCGCTACAGAATGACCGAACAGCCGTGCATGGTCTATCCCGACGGGGACGGCGGTGTCACAGTGGAGTTTTCCACACCGCAGCGTGCGATAACTCCCGGCCAGCGCGTCGTATTCTACGACGGCGACATTGTTCTCGGAGGCGGCGTCATATGTACATGACACGATATTTTTTCATAAGATACACAAAAACAGCCCCTCCGGGATATCGGAAGGGCTGTTGTCTTTCAGTTATCAGAAACCGAGAGATGCATTCATTTCGTCAATGTTAGTGTTGATAACATTTGCATACTCTTCACGAGCCTGCTCAAAGGAAGGAACAGACATATCATTGATCGGAGCCTTCATGATATGATCCATAGGAGTATCGCCGGAAGTACCGTGGATACCGTCTGTACCTGCACCGTAGGAGTAGTCGAATACGGGTGTAAGAGTTGTGGCGGAAGCATTCTCGAAGTTGTTCCAGAGCAGATCGTATGCTTCATCTGTCCAGTTGTAGTTCTCAAATCTCTGAGCTCTGTCCGCAGCTATTGTAGCTTCGTCTGTCTTTGCGAGCATCAGGCACTTGTTCCATGCTCTGTAGGAATCGAGGTTTGTGGAACCTGCGCAGAGTGCGTAACCAAATACATCGTAGTTGCAGGGATGTCCTTCTGCGTTCGGGTTCTTGGGTCCGGGAACGAAGAATACATCATCGTTCGCAATGCCGACCTTCTTCATGTACTTGTAGAGGTCGCCCTGCCACCACCAGTCGCCCTGTGTCATGAACAGAGTATCGCCTGCGAGCCAAGCCTTGTCGTTTACGGACCAGCCGTTCTCAACGAGCGGATAACGGTAATCCTGTTCACAGAGAGTTCTGATGACCTGAGCCGCACGCTCGATCTCGGGAGTGTAGAGGTTGTTTACGATCTTGCCCTGGTCGTCCATACCGATCATGGGGATACCGGCGGAGTTCATGATCGAAGACTGTATGTACCAGCCGTCGCAGAGGTACTTGTTCTCACCTGTCTGCTTGAACTGCTTACCGAAGTCAAGGAGATGATCCCAGTCCCACTCGCCGTCGAGGAAGAGCTGGTAAGGATCGGGCAGACCTGCTTCTTCGAGCACGCTTCTGCGGTAATACCAGAGGTCTTCAACTCTGAGCTGGTTTACAGGACAGTACATCTTGCCGTTCCATGTGATCTGCTGGCTTATCTCACGATAACCGTCCCACTCGGGTCCGCTCATGTCGATAATGTCATCTATAGGCTGGAACATATTTCTGTACGCTGTGTACGGGAAGCACAGCGTTGTGAACTCGAACATATCGGGCGAATCGCCGGAAGCGACCATCTGTGCAAGCTTGTTGTAGCCTGTACCGTAAGCATAGCTTGACCATACGATGATAGCGTCCTTATAGTCGCCGTAGGAAGCCTCACCCTCCTCGGGAACGCCGTAGAGCTTTCTGAAAATCTCGTACTCGGCTGTGTTTTCCTCATTGTACCACGCGGAGAGGAATACGAGCTTCTTCTGGGGGTTGATCTCTTCTTCCGCTTCGACGGTAACGTTTGCCGCAGCGTCCTGGACGCCCTCATTCTGACCGAATGTTTCCGCAGTAGTGAGTTCTGCAGTAGTTGTTGTCACTGCAGTGGTTGTCGCAGCATCTCCGTTTCCGCCGTTATCGGAACCCTGAGTTCTTCCGCTGCTGCCGCACGAACCTGCACCGATAACAGTCGCGAAAGCGAGAGCACCGGCAATGATCTTATTGAATTTCTTCATATTTGCTCCTCCTGAAAGAGAATTTAGGTAATACTGTTAAAAATGCAGGGAAGGCATAATGCCAGTATTGCCTTTAATGCCAGTATTGCCTTTAACAATGGGTGCTTGTGTAAAATACATTACCACACTTATCAATTATACACGGAATTATGCATAAATACAATTGACAAATTCAATAAATGATATTATAATATTTTATAACATTTCACTTTACATTTTTTAATTTACTTAATTTATGACTTAACACAGGAGAAACGCCATGCAGTACTGCAATCCCGTGATAAAAGGCTTCTTTCCGGATCCTTCGGTGTGCTTTGCGAACGGAAAGTATTACCTTGCCGCAAGTTCTTTCCAGTACTTTCCCGGGGTGCCGCTTTTTGAGAGCGACGATCTCGTGAACTGGACCCAGATAGGATATGCTCTTACGAGACCGGAGCAGGTCATGCTCGACAAGATCGAGAGCTCCGGCGGCGTATTCGCACCGACTCTGCGCTTCTTCGGCGGAAGATTTTACCTTGTGACAACAAACAACACAACTCATCAGAACTTCTATGTCCGGACGGACGACATATACGGTGAATGGTCGGATCCAATATACGTCGATCAGGGAGGTATCGACCCTTCCCTGCTGTTCGACAACGGACACGTTTATTTTCTGAGCAACGGCGAGGACAGCTCCGGCGTTCATGGCATAACACAGTGCGAGATAGATATCCTCACCGGGCGCAGGCTTACCGAGAGCCGTTGTATTTGGCGCGGCTCCGGCGGCAGATTTCTTGAAAGCCCGCATATGTACCGGATAAATGACAGATACTATCTTATGGCAGCCGAGGGCGGCACGGAGTACGGTCACATGATAACATACGCCCGTTCGGAAAGTGTCTGGGGACCCTTTGAGGATTACAGCGGTAATCCTGTGCTCACCAACCGCAACAAAGCACCTTATATGATACAGGGCATAGGTCACGGCGACCTTATACAGGACAAAAACGGAGACTGGCATATACTCTGCCTCGGTTTCCGGCAGATACACCAGTGGATGACATACCACCACCTCGGACGCGAAGTATTCCTTGTCCCGGTGCAGTTCGACAGCGACGGCTGGTTCACGGCAGGAAATGACGGGACCTGCGAAGGATATTACGAGATCACCGGATGCACCGGTCAGAACGAGAAAAAGATCTACACGTTTGAAAATACGCTGTGGAACGTGGACTGGCAGTACCTCAGAAAGCCTGTTCCCGGAAACTATATATTCGGTAAAGACAGCATCGTCCTCAAGGGAACAGATGTCACCCTCGATGACACCGACTCGCCTACATTTATCTGCCTGCATCAGCGAGACTTCTGCTTCGAGCTTAAAGCGCGGGTGCTCACAGACGGCGGCGAAGCGGGAATAACTTTGTACCACGACGAGAACGAGCACTACGATATCGCTGTAAGAAAGACGGAGAACGGGTTTGAAGCGGTGCTGCGGCTCAATATAGGCGGGATAAAACATGAACAGGCAAAGGCTTATCTCGGCGGAGGAGCACTCAATATATCCATCTCCGCAGATCACATGGGGTATGTGTTCACAGCCAACGGCTTCATGCTCGGAAGCGCCTATACCAAATACCTTTCGAGCGAAGTCTGCGGAGGCTTCACCGGAACCGTCATCGGGCTTTACGCCGTCGGCGGCAATAATGCAGAATTTTCCGAGTTGGAAATAAAATACGAATAACCGTAAGGAGGTCAATCAAATGCTTAATTTCACCGAAACCGCTCCTATGGGCTGGAACAGCTGGGACTGCTGGGGTGCCGCAGTCAACGAGGACACAGTACGCAAGAACGCCGAGTTTATTGCAAAAAATCTCAGACAGTACGGCTATGAGTACGTTGTCGTTGATATCCAGTGGAGCGAACCCACTGCAGAAAACCACGAGTATCACCCGTATGCAGAGCTCTGCATGGACGACTATTCGCGGCTTATCCCTGCAGAGAACAGATTCCCCTCTTCCGCCGGCGGAAAAGGCTTTGAGCCCCTTGCGGAATATGTTCATTCCCTTGGGCTCAAATTCGGCATTCACATCATGCGCGGGATACCGAGACAGGCTGTGCATCGCAGCACCCCGATCTACGGCTCGGACAAGACTGCAAGAGACATCGTGAAAACCGACAGCATATGCGCATGGAACACCGATATGTACGGTATCGACCCGACAAAAGAAGGCGCAAAAGCATATTACGACAGCATCTTCCGTCTTTATGCAAAATGGGGCGTTGACTTCATAAAATGCGACGATATCGCAAGAGAACTGCCGCATTGTGAAGACGAACTGAAGCTTATGAGCAGATCCCTTGCAGACTGTCCGATAGAAATGGTTCTAAGCCTTTCTCCCGGTCCCGCACTTCTCGAAAAAGCAGAACTCTATAAGCAGATCTCCAATATGTGGCGCATCACCGACGATTTCTGGGATCAATGGGATCTTCTCTACGCCATGTTCGAGCGCTGTGAGAAATGGTGTGTACATACCGGTGCAGGTCACTGGCCCGACGCGGATATGCTTCCGGTAGGAGCGATACGCCAGGACTACGGTCCCAACGGCTATACCAACTTCACCCAGGACGAACAGATAACTATGATGACCCTCTGGAGCATCTTCCGCTCTCCCCTGTTCATCGGCGGAGATCTTTCCAAATGCGACGATCAGACGCTTAAACTGCTCACAAATGCGGAAATACTGAAAATGCACAGAAACGCCCGCGATGCACATCAGGTATGGCGCAGAAAAATAGGCGGCAATGAGCATATCCTCTGGAAAGCGGGCTGTGCGGAGGGCGGTATATATGCTGCAATATTCAACTGCGGAAACAGCGAGAACAAAATAGAGATAAGCCTTAAAGATCTGGAAATGCCGAAAGGAAGCCTGTGCACAGAGCTCTGGAGCGGACTTAAAGCGCCTATCGCGGATAAGATCAACGTCCGTATAGCTCCTCACGGCGCAAAGGCATTCAGAATATCTTAAATAACGGAGATGATATCATGAAAAGAATAAAACCCGGCATGATAAAAATACTTGCAGTCACACTCGCATCACTGGTACTGTTCTGCTCGTGCGGCAAGGCAGCAGACGCGGCTTCTCAGTTAGCCGGTGCAGTCGCGAGCTCGGTCGGTCAGGAGATCAACAGTGCCTTGTCCGAAGGAGCCAAAGAGTTATCCGACGGCATGAGCGAACTCAAAAGCGGTCTTTCCAGCGGTATGGACGAGGTAAGAGACGGTCTTTCCAGCGGTATGGACGAGGTAAGAGACGGTCTTTCAAGCGGTATGGACGAGGTGAGAGACGGTCTCTCCAGCGGCATGAATGAGGTCAGGGACGGTCTCTCCAGCGGCGTTGACGGACTCAAAGAAGGTCTTGCTGATGTCACCGACGAGATCACCAGAGGCGGAGAGGAAGTGTCAAGATCTCTCGACAGCCTTGCAGAAGATATTCAGGAATCAATAAACTCGGGTCTTACCGAGGCGTCGGTTTTCTTAAGCTCACTGAATGAAAACACCTCCGGCACCGAGGCGCCTGTCACATCAATAAGCGCCGATGACACCACCCGTGAGCCTTCCGAAAAAACAGAGTACACCTTCCGCAACAAGCAGCGCTATGACGAGCACTACAAGAAACACGGAGCGGAATTCGGAAACATAACCAAAGAAGAATACCTGAGACTTGCAAACGAACTCATAAACTCGGAGTCTGACCGTGTTCTCCACAAATATTCGGAGGACGGCGATTATATGTACTTCGACCAGGATACGGGGTATTTCCTCGTACTTTCGGAGGACGGGTATATACGGACATTCTTTATCCCGACAGCCGGGATAAAATACTGGGAAAGACAGTGACGGGGGTGTGGATATGCTGAAATGTGCTTGCTGCGGCAAAGATACGATAGAAGAAGAGTACGACATCTGCCCTGTCTGCGGCTGGGAACGCGATCATGTCCAGGAGCGCTTCATAGGTATGCGCGGCGGTGCGAACCGGCTTTGTCTCGCAGAAGCGAGAGAGATGTACAAAGAGTGCGGATACAGCGACGACAGGCTGAAAAAATAGTACAGACCCCGTGAGTTCCAATGCTCACGGGGTCGTTTTTATTGCAGTATCACAGGCTTTGCCGTATAATCGAGACCGCATACCCTCTTCTTGTCAAAGGCAAGGGCATACAGGTCTCCTGCGCGCTCTTCAAGTGCAGCAAACCGCTTTGCTTTTGCACCGGTATCTGCAAGCGCACGGAGCGATGTGTCAACGGGGAGATCACACTCCGCCGCCGCAAGTATCTCCCTGCCCTTTCCGTTCATACCAAGAATGTGAACATACTGCGGAGGTATCTTCAGATCCTGCTTGCGGATCCCTATGAACTCCGCCATGACTATGCGGCGGATACGCGACATAGTATATCGCTTTGTCTTTATGAGCATATACAGCTCGGCAAGGCTCGTAGAGACGCGCGCAGCCTTGTAAATGCGGTTTTCGAGCCCCATAAGCACATTCGGCGCTTTCTCAAGTTCTTCCTTCGACATAGTCCTGAGCTTTGCAAGTATCGCGGTCTCAAGGTTTGCAAGCTTTGCCATGCCGGTCTCATATCCCTCGGGGAGCGACGGAACGAATGCGCTCATATCCTCCCCCGCGTTCAGCGATTTTCTGATATGCCCCGCAGAAGCGAAGTAACCGCTTGTCCTGCCGCTGTCATGCTCGGTACCGACGCGCTTTATCGTGACAGGCTTTATTGAGGAGCCAAGCTCTCCCAGAGCTTTCAGATACTCCACCGCAAGCGTGTTGTTCGGTGCGGTAAGAGCGTCTATGATCTCCTCCTCATAATACTTCTCTATCGTTTTCTGCAGAGCTGCCGGGTAGCTGTCGCCGGATCTCATGTACCTGAAAAAATCCTCGTTCTGCTGTGCAAACATAACTGCTCCGGCAGTTTCTTCAAGAAGCGATACATCTCCGCACTCGCTCCCGAAGCTTATCATCTCCACACAGCCGAGGTCTTTCATCAGCGAGACCGCGCCGTAAGCGAACTGCTCGGCACTCCCCAGCGCGTAAGGAACGGGAAGCTCTATGACAAGATCTGCGCCGTTTTTCAGAGCGATCTCAGCCCTGCGGTACTTGTCGAAGATCGCCGGATCGCCGCGCTGAGTGAAGTTTCCGCTCATTACCACCGCGATATGAGTGGCGCCGTAAAGTTCCTTTGTCTTTTCTATATGGTACCTGTGTCCGTTGTGGAAAGGATTATACTCCGCAACTATTCCACATATCTTCATAATTGTCACTCCTTATACTCCGCCGACGTTATGCTCCTGACAACATTTGTGTTAGGATAATACTCAACCGTCAGGCTGTTTTTATGCCCGTTCATTTTGACAGCATCGCCGAGTTCAAGCCATTTTTCATCGTCCATGCCCTTTGCAGCGGCTTTGACGAACTCAGCCTGTTCCGCTGTCATATAGACGTGAGCCTGCCCGTCTTTATCCGCATAAAGATTGAGACTGCCGGCTCCGCCTTCGAAATAGTAGTATGTTGTGATCGTCTTTGTGCCGCCGGAGATATCCTTGATGTACGCATCTGACGAAATGCAGTATAACACGCACATAGCCGCCATGACCGCCGCGCCGGCGATATACGCTCCTTTTTTTGCAAGCTTCCGGTAACTGCATATAAGCGTTATTATATAAGTCGGCACAAGAACAAGAAGAACAGCGATCACTATGCATTGCGCATATATCGCATAGTGCCCGAGCCGTCCGCGCGAATTGAGCAGCAGAACAAACGCCCCGTTGAACAGCACAAATACGCTTGAAATGATCGAAAGTGCGGCAGCGCTCTTATCCGGCTTCTGCGCAGCTCCGTTCATATCGGGAACCGTCCCTTTTTCTTTCATCTGCTTTGCTCCCTCTCCGGCTTATCATGATCTGTAGCAAAACCGCATACTCCTCGCTGCATTTTGCGGCAATGAGACCGATTCTTAAACGCTCCGGGTCTCAAGATTCGGCGCCTGTCTGTACGCGCGGTCATAAAGGATATCCTGCGCGGAAACGGGAATATCCTTTCCGGGGAAACGGCGCACATAGCTGCCGTCGGGCTGCATATCGCGAGCCTGGACATTATCCGCGCGCAGCAGTTCAAATATGCCTTCGAGCTGCATTTTTAGTTCGTCCGAATACACCGGAAGTGCCACCTCAACACGGCGCAAAGTGTTTCTTGTCATCCAGTCGGCGCTGGAGATGTAATACTCGGCATCGTTCCCGTCACCGAATATATATATGCGGGAGTGTTCAAGATAGCGTCCGACGATGCTCAGAACCTGTATGTTGTCTGAAAAGCCTTCGACACCGGCACGAAGACAGCATATCCCGCGTACCACCATTTCAGTCTTTACGCCCGCCCTGCTCGCTTCGATAAGCTTATCCATGAGCACCTTGTCGGTAAGACTGTTCATCTTCAGACGTATGTGACCTTTTCCGCCGTTTTTCGCTTTTGCTATCTCACGGTCGATGAGATCAATGAGCTTGTTCTGAAGACAGTGAGGTGCTACCATAAGCCGCTGAACATGATCCACAGTCTCCCCGAGGGTTAGTGCCTGGAACACCGCGGACGCTTCGTGTCCGATGCTCGGATCTGCCGTCATAACGGAAAGATCGGTATAAAGCCGGCTTGTTTTTTCGTTGTAGTTTCCCGTTCCGACCTGGGTGATGAATTTAAGCTCATCGTTCTTTTTGCGCAGTATAAGACACAGCTTACTGTGGACTTTCAGCCCGTCAAGGCCGTAGATGACGTGGCAGCCTGCACGTTCGAGACGGCGGCTCCACTCGATGTTGTTCTCCTCATCGAAACGGGCTTTGAGCTCAACAAGAACATCTACCTGCTTGCCGTTTTCGGCGGCTTCAACAAGGCTCTCAACGACTTTGCTGTCCCGGGCGAGCCTGTAAAGCGTCATCTTTATGGAGATAACGCTCGGATCGTGTGCAGCCTCGCTCAGCATGAGAAGGAACGGTCTGATGCTCTGATAGGGATAATGCAGCATCTTGTCGCCCTCTTCGATCTGGTCGAGTATCGAGCGGTTCTCATCAAAGTCCGGCGACTTTTTCGGGTGACGGGGTGCATAGAAAAGCTCCGAGCGGCTCCTGAGCTGGTCACATATACCTGAGAAGAATGACACATCGAGCGGGGTGTCATACATAAAGACCATGCTGCTGTCAAGCCTGATCTGGTCGCAGAGCTTCTTCACCGTGTCGTGTTCTATATCGCCGTTGACTTCGATGCGGACGGGACAGAGCTTTTTGCGGAGCTTCACGACTTCCGCCATATGATCGCGGTAGTTGAGATCTTCGTCATAGATGCTGTCCGCATCTATATCGGCGTTCCTTGTTATACGGGCAAGAGCCGAAAATTTAAGTTTGTAGCCGCTGAAAATAAGGGGAAGATAATGCAGTATAAGCTCCTCCGCGAGCAGGAAGCAGCCCTTGCGCTCGGGAATGGGGATAAGGCGCGGGAAAGCCGAGCTGCTGCAGGGTACGATGCCTATCTTGGTCTTTTCCTTTTCCTTGTCGTTCTTGCCGTTTTTGGGGTTAAGCGTCGCAATAGCGTAGATCTCCTTGTTCTGCAGAAACGGGAAAGACTGCTTCTTCCCCACAACGAAGGTAGAAAGGAGCGGCATATACTCATTCTTGAAAAGGGTGCGCAGGTACTTCTCGGATTTCTCGCTTATGTTCGAGAAGTCGATAAGGGTTATGCCCTGATCTTCAAGTTTCGCGATAAGCGAACGGTATGTCTCGTCCCGGCGGCGGCAGAGTGCGCGCACACGCTCTACCGCAGCGCTTATCTGCTCGGCGGGCGTCATCTTGGTCTTATTGTCACGGCTCTCGCTGTCAAGAAGCATCTGGTCGTGAAGGCTTCCTATGCGCACCATAAAAAATTCATCAAGATTACTCTGGAATATCGAAAGGAAGGTGAGCCTTTCACAAAGCGGCACACGTTCGTCCTCAGCTTCCTCAAGGACTCTCTCATTGAATCTGAGCCACGAGAGCTCTCTGTTTTCAAAGCATAGATTTTCCATTGCAGAACCTCACAATTTGTATTATTTAATATAATTTTATATCGTATGATCCGATTTGTCAAGATGAAACTCAAAATTATTTTGTATATACTGCACAAAAAAAATTGACAAGTATTGCCCGGTATTGACTTTTAATGGAATTTATAGTATAATGACATTCGTGTTCGATTATCAATGAGAAAGTAAGGTGATGGATTTTGCAGCCAGTGTGGATGCCGGCGTTTGACTTCTGCGCTTTTGTTGTCCTCTCTTTCATACTCGTTGCGTGCTTTTTCAGACGCATGACCCACGGCAAAGCCAACCGATATTTCATGTACATCACCTGTACCTGTATAGTGTCCAGCGTTTTTGATATATTCTCGATCTATCTTGACCTCAACACGGATCCGTCTATGGTGCCGGTACGATTTGCAATGCACGGTCTTTATCTTTTCTCACACGTTCTGACTGCACCGTTGTTCCTCGTATATGTTGTGGCGCTCACCGATACTTTTCACCTTTTCGGAAAAGACCGTATCGAGCTGTATTTTCTGGGTATGCCCACGGTCGTGATAGCGCTTGCATTCGTTGCGAACTGCTTCAACGGCATGATATACTCGATAAAAGACGGCGTTTACACCCGCGGACCGGTAATGGGGATACTATATCTTATCGCCGGAATATTCAGTGCCGCCTGCGTTGCCTACCTTATCTGCTACAGGAAGCTTTTCAGCAGAACGAAGCTCATCTCCCTCATCAGCACTTTCCCGCTTTTCGTAGCCGCGGTCTTTCTCCAGTTCATCGACCGTTCGCTTCGCGTGGAGATGTTCGCGATAGCTGTCGGGCTGCTCTTCATAGCAATGTTTATCCAGCGCCCGGAAGCTCTCATAGATTACAACACGGGTATCTACAAGTTCAATGCCTATGCCAACGACATGAGAATGAACTTTATCAATAAAAAACCGGTGCAGATCATACTCATAAATATCGCCAATTTTCTGCAGATACAGGAGATACTCAGCTACGAATCCGCCAACGATATGCTGAAGCTCGTCGCAGAGCGCATCGACTCGATATTAAGACAGTCCAGGACATATGCGGACATCTACTATCTCGACAAAGGACGTTTCCGCATCGTACTCAGCGAAGAAGATCACGAAAAGACCGAATATACCGCGGAGACAATAAATGCCGCATTGAAACCGAAACTCCCGCTCAACGGTATGGAGCTCAATCTTATAGCCTTTGTGTGCGTTGCCAAATGCCCCGAGGAAATATCCGATTTCAACACTCTTGTCGAGTTCGGAAAGGATCTTTCGTCAAAGTTTCGGTTCAGCGGCAAAGTGCTCCACGCCGGAGAGCTTCTCGACAGAAGCAGGTACGACCTTATGGGCGAGCTTGACAAGATCATATCCGACGCGGTGCTCAACAATAAATTCGAGGTGTTCTATCAGCCGATATACAATGTGAACGAGGGCAGGTTCCGTTCTGCGGAAGCTCTTATCCGCCTGTATAATGAGAAGTACGGCTTTATCTCCCCCGAACTCTTCATTCCCGTCACCGAAAAGACCGGTGCAATACACAAGATCGGGATGTTTGTGTTCGATGAGGTCTGCAAATTCATAGCAAGCGACGATTTCAAGCGGCTCGGCCTTGAATACATAGAAGTCAATCTCTCTATCGTGCAGTGTATGCAGGGTGGTCTCGCCGGCGACCTCATAAGAGTAATGAAGAAGTACGGCGTTTCCCCCGATCAGATCAACCTTGAGATCACCGAATCCGCCGACTCACAGACCCAGAATATAATCGCAGAGAACCTTACTTCTCTCCTCAACGCCGGTCTGACATTCTCGCTTGACGATTTCGGCACAGGGTATTCAAATATGCAGAGAATGGCTTCCCTGCCGCTGAAAATAGTTAAACTCGATAAGACTTTCGCTAATTTCGACTCGAATCCGAAGCTTATGATCGTGCTGCAGAATACCGTCAAGATGATAAAGGATATGGACATGGAGATCGTAGTCGAAGGCGTTGAAACAAAGGAACTTGTGGAAAGATTCACAAATCTCGAATGCGAGTACATTCAGGGTTACTTCTACTCACGCCCGATACCGAGAGATCAGTTCGTTGAGTTTATCGGCAAATCCCTCGTTAATGTCCCAAAAGATGATTATTATATAACGGCATGACAGCGTATCATAAAGGTACGCTGTCTTTTGTCAATATCACCTAATCCCGTTGCATTTTATTGTGTAAAGTGCCAAAAATCTGATGTTCCCCTTGAAAAAAATACTATAATATGTTATATTTACTGTAGGTTATTGTAATTAATAACCGTGATTTGTGTTTTGAAAAAGGCAACATCTGACCACCTGCCGCTGCTTCGGAGGAACAGAAAGGCGGATCGTGCAGTCAGCGGGAACCGATCACTCCTGCCCTGTACATTATATCTCACCCGTATGCTCCGATGAGCCGCGACAGGCTCGGAGGCTGCCGAAATCAAAGGGGGGATATGAATGACTTTAGGTGCATTAAAACTTAACAACAGCATTTCAAACTACAGAAATGCAGCCAATTCATATCTCAAAATGTCGGAAGACGCACAAAAACTCGGTCTCAAGGAAGAACAGACCATAAAGAAAAATGAAAGCCGTTATGATCTTGACGGAACACTCAAGGAAGAGCATTTGCCCATCGGTTCTTTGGAAAAAGCAAAGAAAAAAGAGGAAGAAGCCGAAAAGCTCGGTCTTGAAACCAAAAAGGACGATAAGACTGAAGAGGCTGAAAAGGCTGAGAAAACCGATAAAACCGAAGGAAATATTCTCGATAAAGACGTTCGCGGCAAGGAAAAAGACGATGAAAAAGGTCTTTTTGGCAAGAAAAAGGACGGCTTTGAAAAGGATCCTCCGAATTGTGAGTGCGAGACTTGCCGTAAAAGGCGGTACCAGGATGATTCGGACGATTCCGCGGTCTCGTTCCAGATGCCGACCAATATGTCACCTGCTGCTGCAAAAAGCAGAGTCAGGATGCATGAGCTCGAACACGTTCGCAGAGAGGGCATCAAGGCAAGACAGGAAGGTAAACACATCGTTTCCCAGACTGTGCAGATCAAAACCGACACCTGCAATGAATGCGGACGCATTTATGTCTCGGGCGGTCTGACAAGGACCGTTACGCGCATCGACATGAGAGATTTCCACAGAATGTTTATGCTCGGATTCGACGGTACCGATGAATACGGGAAAAACATAAGCTGAAGAGGAAGATTATAACGGCGGTATCTCATATATCCGCCGTTTTCTCTTTATACAGGAGTTGTTATGAAATTATTCAGTCGTAAGCACAAAATCACCGGCAAACTCTATGGACCGCCGGAAATGATAGAAGAGAGACAGAACAAAAGTCTCTTCTCCTCTAAAAATAATTCCGCCGAGTGTATATACGGTCCTCCGGAAATGCTCAGAGCCCGCATGAGGAAAAAGGAAGAATTCGAGCCTGACGATAACGTCGGTGAGGACGTTTACGGTCCGCCGGAGATGTTTGGTATTGCCGAACCGGACGACGAGGAGAATGAAAGGTGAAAAAGCATTTATTCAGGTTTTCATTCCGTGCGCCTTGGAACAACAGTTCAAATATCGCAAGCGGCATCTATGGTCCGCCGGAGATGCTGAACAGAGCCGGTAAGGTAAAGAAAGAAGATACTATCGGCTCCGGTGATGACATTTACGACAAACAGGAAATATCCGGTAAAGCCGGACCTGATGACAAGGAGGAAGCACAGTGAAGAAACGCAAGATCACGGGCGCGGCTGCCGCTCTTTCGGCTGCAGTTTCCCTGGGTGCCTGCGGTATCTACGGACCTGCTCCGGCGGATTTAACAACAACGACAACAATCGGAACTACGCCAACTGTTACTTCGACTGAAGCAACTGCATCAGACACCTTCAGACCCGAAGATATGTTTACTCAGACAGAATACGGTCCTCCGGAGTGGCTTGAGACAGATGAAACGAGCAATGACGAACCCACCGTATTCACCGCGGAAGATAATGACGCAGAATGTGTATATGGTCCTCCCGAGTGGTTTGAAACAGAAGATACGGCGGAAAACATAGAGCCTTCCCCTGCACCATATGAGACAACCAACAGCGGTGACGATGACGTTATCGAAAAACAGGAAAAAACCGGCTCGATATTCGGACATATTCTCGACATTTTATCCCCGGACATGGAGACCGTCGATTATTCTCCCGAAGAAAACATAGGGGAAGATGTTTACGGACCGCCGGAATGGTTTGAATAATGCATTTTCGGAGGATCTACCGATATGACAAACAGAGTACTGAAAACCAGGCACATGACCGAGCTTTCGGAATACAGGAAAAAGCTGCTTAAAGAACCGGTACTGCGGCATCTTTTCTTCGAGCTCACCATGAACTGCAACGAGCACTGCAAACACTGCGGGAGCAGCTGCGGAGACAGCAGCGTTCCCGATATTCTCACAACGGAAGAGTATTTTTCCATTCTCGACCAGATCCGAAGTGACTTCGGCACCACAGGCTTTATGCTATGTATCACCGGCGGTGAACCGCTTCTGCGCAGGGACTTCTTTGAGATAATGGGTTATGCGGATAAGCTCGGGTTCAACTGGGGCATGACCACAAACGGTACGCTGATCGACCGGGAAACTGCACACAAACTCCGTGAAGCAGGCATGAAGACCGTGTCGATAAGCATTGACGGCACAGAACCTACGCACAATGAGTTCCGCAGGACGAAAGACGGTTATAAGCGCGCAATGACGGGACTGCAGAACCTCATCGACGAGAATGCGTTCAAGCACATTCAGGTGACTACAGTCATCACACACGAAAGCATAAGCGAGCTTGATGAGCTTTTCGATATTTTCGACAATATTGACATTGATTCCTGGCGCGTGATCAACCTCGAACCTATCGGTCGTGCAAAACAATATCCCGAACTCCTCCTCACGCCCGACGACTACAGACGGCTTTTCTCGTTCATCAGGGAAAAACGCGAGGCGGGATATCCCCTTTGTTACGGCTGCAGCCACTACCTCGGCACCGATCTTGAAGCGGAGCTAAGGGACTGGTACTTTATCTGCAACGCCGGCATCTACACGGCGAGCATTATGGCAAACGGAGATATCGCTGCCTGTCTTGACATAGAACGCAGACCCGAGCTTATCCAGGGCAATATCCGCCATGACCGCTTCAAAGACGTATGGCTCAATAAATTCGAGCCATTCCGCGACCCGAAGTTCAGGAGCTGCGATATGTGCGATAAGTGCAGCGACCGTGATTTCTGCAACGGAGACTCGTTCCATACATGGAATTTTGATGAGAAACGACCGGAGATCTGCATAAAAAATCTTCTGGAACTAAGGGGAACCTCTAAAAACCCAATTTGAGAGAAAAAGAGCTATCCACGCCGTCTACTGCGTCAAACCTCCTAACCGGGCGCCAGCCCGGCTTCGTCGGCTTTCCTTGTATCCGACGCAGCTATCTCATTTTCTCTTTTCAAAGCGGTTTTTAGAGGTACCCAGTAATGAGAGCATTTTCATAGCGTTATCATTCATATTTCACATAGTACTGTTAAGATAATTATGATCTTACAGCTCAGGAGGTAAGCTTTTATGATAGAAGTCAGGCATCTGACAAAGAGCTACGGTCCCAAGAAGGCTGTGAATGACATATCGTTCACAGCGGAAGAGGGCCAGGTGCTCGGGTTCCTCGGTCCGAACGGCGCGGGGAAATCAACCACAATGAACATTCTTACGGGCTATATTTCCTCTACCGAGGGACAGGCTTTCATCAACGGTGTCGATATACTCGAAGACCCGATCAAGGCGAAAAGCTTCATAGGCTATCTGCCGGAGCAGCCTCCGCTTTACTTCGACATGACCGTTGACGAGTACCTTAGCTTTGTGTACAGCCTGAAAAAATGCAAGCTTCCGAAAAAATCGCATCTCAACGAGATCTGTGATATCGTGAAGCTCGGCGACGTCCGCGGGCGTCTCATAAAGAACCTCTCCAAAGGTTACAAGCAGCGTGTGGGCTTTGCCCAGGCTCTTGTGGGTAACCCGAAAGTCCTCATTCTCGACGAGCCCACCGTCGGTCTCGACCCCAAGCAGATAATCGAGATACGCACGCTCATAAAGCGGCTCGGCAAGAACCATACCGTGATACTTTCCTCCCATATCCTGCCGGAGGTACAGGCGGTCTGTGACCGTATCGTTGTCATAAACAAGGGGCGTATCGTTGCCAACGACAACGCCGATACGCTTGCACGCAACCTCTCCGCGGATCACAAGCTCGTACTTCACATAGAAGGCGGAAGCGACGAGATAAAGAAGATACTCACGTCCATAGGCGATGTTGAGCGCGTTTTCGTCGGCAGACAGGTCGATGAGCGTGTCTATGAATACCACGTCGAGGCAAAGGAAGGCGTGGATGTGCGCCGCGACATATTCAAAAAGCTTGCCGCGCGCAATTACCCGATACTGCTCATGCGCTCGAACGAGCTTTCCCTTGAGGAAGTGTTCCTGAAACTCACCACCGGCGACGAGTACGGCGGAGCGGAGAAGCTCGAAACGAAATTTGACCGCATGGAGAAAGGAGAGGAGAGCAAGTGACAGCTATAATGAAGCGGGAACTTTCCGCGTATTTCAAATCCCCGATAGGCTACGTCTTTATCGCAGTTTCCTTCCTCTTCTCGGGATTTTTCTTCTGGTTCTTTACGCTGAGCGTGGGCAGCACCGACGTTTCCACAGTGTTCCTCGGAATGTTCTACGTTTACATGATATTTGTGCCGGTGCTGACAATGCGTCTTATGGCGGACGAGAACAAGCAGCGCACCGACCAGCTCTTACTCACCGCGCCGGTGGGGCTGATGCGGCTCGTTGCGGGCAAGTTCCTCTCGGCGTACTGCGTGTTTATGCTCGGCGATATAGTAATGCTGATCTACGGCGTTGTTATGAGCTTTTTCGCGAGTGTGAACTGGGCGATAATTCTCGGCAACTTCTGTGCCCTCGCGCTTATAGGTGCAGTCTTCGTATCTGCGGGGCTGTTCGTTTCGACCCTTACCGAGAGCCAGATGGTGGCGGCGATAGGCTCCATAGCCCTCAATGTGGCGCTTGCGCTCATAAACGTCATCTCCTCGGTCATTCCCGTGCAGTTCATCTCCGATGCGCTCCGCGGAATATCCGTATTTGACCGTTACTATGAGTTCACCACAGGCATATTCAGCCTCAGCGGAGTGATCTTCTTCATCAGTGTGGTCGTGGTCTTCATGTTCCTCACCGTCCGCGTTCTTGAGCGCCGCCGTTGGGCATAAGGCCGCCCTCGGCATTGCCCTCGCCCTGCGCTCCGGCTGAGCGTTCCCCCGGAACTGAGCCGGGACGATAACTTATGACAGAATGACTGCAAAAAAGCCCGATAAAAGGAGCAGATACAAATGGCAGAAAACGAAGAGATAAAGAAAGATACCGCCGAAGAAGTGCAGGAGACTGCACCCGACACGGCGGAGGAAATAAAGGAAGATACGGCTACGGAGCAGGCTCCCGAGGCACAGAGCCCGGAGGAGACTGCTCCGGAGAAGCCGAAGAAAAAAAGCGGTAATCCGTTCAGAAGCAAAAAGTTCAGGCACGGCACACTCTCTGTGGTATTCACCGTGATCTTTGTTGCGGCGGTAGTGCTGGTAAATGTTGTCATTGACCTTGTTCTTGAGCGCTTCAACGTCGAAGCCGACCTCACCACAGGCGCGATCTTCACTCTCGGCGAAGAGACCGAGGAATATATCCGGAGCGTTGACGACGATGTGACTTTCTACGTCACTGCCGAGAGGGAAGCCCTCAACAATGCCGGCAACAATTACAAGCAGACTGTTGAATATCTCGACAAGATGACGGTCCTCAACCGCCGCTTCAAGGTGCAGTACGTCAACCTGCTCACAGACCCGGACTTCTCCAAGGATTACGAGGAAGACCTGAAAAACTACCAGATCATAGTAAAGAGCGGAAAGACCGGAAGATACCGGGTCGTTTCCATCAACGACTTCATGAGGTACACCCTCAGCGACGGCAATACCTACGGCTACGAAGAAGCGAGTATGTATGTGAACTACTACGGCTACACAGTCTCGGGCTATTCGAGCGTAGCCGAGGAGGAGATCGTTTCGGCGGTGCAGTCCGTATCACTTGATGACCCGACGGTAGTTACATTCCTGACGGGCTACGGCGAATCCGACAGCTCTCCCCTTGAGCAGATACTGACTGCCAACGCTTATGTTACCCAGACGGCAGAGATAGACCGCATCGAGGCTGTCCCGGAAAACACCGACATTCTTGTGATCCACGGCCCCACAAAGGATTACAGCAACGACGCGGTGAACAAGGTCGATGAATGGCTCTCGAACGGCGGCAAGTACGGCAAGGATCTTGTGTTCATAGCGAGCGCGGACGCCGCGGACACTCCGAACCTTGACGAATATCTTGCGGAATGGGGTCTTGAGATCGGAAAGGGCTATGTGCTCCAGACCGACACAGACCATGTTTACTACACCGGCTCGGCGCTGCCGCTCATGCAGGATCTTGAGATAAAGACGGACACCGACTACTATGAGAACATGAAGATCTCGTCATCGTCGAAGCTCGTTGTATATCCCGTCCGTCCGGTAATAAGCCTTTGGGAGAACAAGGGCAACTTCGCAAACAAGCCGCTTGTTTCCTCTTATGGTGAAAAGTGCCTGCTTTATCCCTTCACGGCGGACGAGAACTGGAACCCCTCGGAAGCGGAACTCAAAGGCTACGACGCGGTTGTAGAAGCTTCCAAGGTGCAGTTCGAAGGCGGCACAGTGCCCGTTTACAGCAAGATAGTGGCTGTGGGAAGCGACCAGTTCTTCGCGTCCTACTACACCACCGCCTCAAACTACAGCAACGGTGAGCTTGCACTTACGCTTTTCGATACAAACTCCGGACAGGGCGGCAACAAGATAAAGATAGTTGAAAAGCCGTTCACAGCGGAGACCTATCAGATCGACCGCAGCACCCAGCTTGCAATAGGCATAACATTCGTGGCCGTGATACCGATCATCATTATAGTTGCAGGCATAATCGTATGGGCAAGGAGAAGAAGGCTTTAATGGGAAAGAACGCAAAGATCATCATATTCTCGCTTATAGGGCTCGCAGTCCTCGGCGGCGTTGCGGCGCTGCTGATGCTGACTGCGCCGGAACAGAAGGCTCCGGCGGAGAACAATGACTTCAAAGAGCCCGTGACCGCCTCCGACAGCGCCGACCTTACGCTTTGCAAGAGAGACGAGAAGGATATCGTAAGCGTGGAGATCACCAACGATTCCGGAACTTACAGCATCACCCCGAGCGGCAATACCGACTCCGAGGGCAGCATAATATGGACGATCGCGGATATCGCTTCCGCCCCCCTCAATTCATCGGCTCTTTCGACTGCGGCGGGGTATGCCGCGGAATTCGACGCGAAGGAGTTCGCCGAGACCGTTGCGGACAGCTCCGAGCTTGCAAAATACGGGCTCGATAAGCCTGTCGCGCAGTTCAGGACCACGTTCACCGACGGAAGTACGTTTGAACTTAAAGTAGGCAGCGAAGTGCCCAATACCGCTTCGTCGGTATATGTCACACCGGACGGAAAGGACGTTTACACTGCATATAAGAGCCGCACCAGCAGCTACACCGGAAGCAAGTACAGTTTCGTGAGCCTGTCTGTGATGCCGGCGTATGACCAGAACAGCGGCGAAGAGGTCATGAAAATGACCATAGAGCGCACGGATCTTGACAAGCCTATAGCTATCGAGAACATAATCCCCGAATCCGAGGATGCGATACAGGTCTATTCCTACCGCATGACAAGTCCGTACACAGCTTACGTCGATCTTACCGAGGGTCCGAAGTTCGCTTACAGCGTCTTCGGGCTGAACGCGGCAAGTGTGTACAGCCTTGACGGTGACAGCACCGATCTGAGTGCGCTGGGGTTTGACGCGCCCCTCATAAAGGCTTCGGTAGAAACGAATGTAAAAACCTACACTCTTACCATAGGCTCGTCGATCTATGAGACGAGAACGGACGATGACGGAAACGAGAGAAGCGTTTTTGCAGGCTGCTACGCCATGTCCAGCGAGCACCCGGGTATCGTGTATATACTTGCCCCCGAAAGCGTGAACGGGTTCGGGATAGCTCCGTCGGCGCTCATATCCAAGCTGTTCCTGATGCCATACATCTATGACCTTGAGTCCATTGAGTACAGCGATAACACAGACCGTAAGCTCGATATAGGCATAAAGCTCATCGAGGCTCCCGAAGCCAATAAGGAAGAAGTGAGTGAGTTCACGGTCAACGGCGAGAAATGGGACGATACGGCGTTCAAGAACCTTTACCAGTACCTTATCTCCTGCGCGGGCGAGGAACTCTATCTCGACAGCGAAAAAGGCGGGTTCATAGCCGAGATCGTGTACAACTACACCGACAAGGCGGACGGCATCAACGGAAAGGACGTTGTGCGGCTTTACGAATCGGAGAATGACCGCAAAGTCATTATCGAGCTCAACGGTGAGAACCTGTTCAAGACCCGCCGTCTCTATGCAACTCAGCTCTTCGCAAATATCGAAAGCTTCCTCTCCGGCGGTGAGATCACGCTTACCTATTGAGCGCGAATGAAGCATAAGAAAAATTTTCCTGCAAAAAATTTTGAAAAACCTCTTGACAAATCGAAGATCATGTGGTAATATAATTACAAATTTAAACCGTTGATGCGGAGATAAAGATGATGTATGACTCAACAGAGAGTCCGGGAAGGTGAGAGCCGGACGTGACACAGCTCATCAAATGGCCCGCAGAGGGCGCAGTCGGATAAGGGCGGAAGCCTCCGGATAAACTGCGACGTGATGGCATACGTCAGTTGCCTGGGATATGATGGTATCCTGTAAAGTGCACAGCGCAGGCTGTGAATCAAGGTGGCACCGCGGGTATATTCCCGTCCTTGACTTATTTAGTCAGGGACGGGTTTTTTGTTTTTACGCCTGGCGCGTAATGAAAGAAAGGAAAAGAAAATGTGCAGCTTCACACCGGATCTCGAAACGATAAAGCGCTGTGCCGCAGAGGGAAAATACAGCGTCTATCCCGTGAGCGCGGAGATGCTCTCCGATATGTTCACGCCGCTCAGGGTGCTCAGTATCCTGAAAAATGTCTCAACTCACGTCTATATGCTCGAATCGGTCTCGGCGCAGGCTGAGTGGGGACGCTATACGTTCCTCGGATATGAGCCGAAGATGTCCCTCGCCTGTGTGGACGGCGAGCTTAAAGCCGATGACATCACCATGAAGACAGATGACCCGTCGGGCTGCATCAGGGAGCTTCTTGCAAGATACAAAAGCCCGAAGATAAGCGGGCTTCCCGCATTCACCGGCGGGCTCGTGGGATATTTCTCCTTCGATTTCCTTAACTACAGCGAGCCGTCGATAAAGACCGACACCGTGGATACGGAGAACTTCAAGGACGTGGATCTGATGCTTTTCGATAAGGTGATCGCGTTCGACAATTCGCTGCAGAAGCTCATCTTTATCGCAAATATGCGGCTTGACGACCCCGACAGCCTCGAAACGGAATACAACCGCGCAAAGCGTGAGATAATGAACATGATCGACCTCGTTACCAACGGTGAACGCAAACGTGAGCCGTCGGGACGCATAACCGGTGAGATAACGCCTCTTTTCGACAAGGACACCTACTGCGGAATGGTCGAGAAGGCAAAGAATTACATCAGAGAGGGCGATATATTCCAGATCGTGCTCTCAAACCGCCTGAGCGCCCCGTTCGAGGGCAGTCTCCTCGGCACATACCGGATGCTCCGCACAATAAATCCGTCGCCGTATATGTTCTATTTCTCCGGTACGGACGTGGAGGTTGCCGGTGCATCTCCCGAGACTCTCGTGAAGCTCGAAAACGGCGTGCTGCACACATTCCCGCTTGCGGGAACGAGACCCCGCGGTACGACCCCGGAAGAGGACAGGGAGCTCGAAGAGGAGCTTCTCCGGGACGAAAAGGAGCTTGCAGAACACAATATGCTTGTAGATCTCGGACGCAACGATCTCGGCAGGATAAGCCGCTTCGGTACGGTAGAGGTGGAGGAACTCCACAAGATAGAGCGCTTCTCACACGTCATGCACATAGGTTCTACCGTAAGAGGCGTGATCCGTGAGGATAAGGACGCGATCGACGCGATAAACTCGGTGCTTCCCGCAGGAACGCTTTCGGGAGCGCCAAAAATACGCGCCTGCAGGCTCATAAACGAACTTGAGAACAACAAACGCGGCATCTACGGCGGTGCCATAGGCTACATAGCTTTCAACGGCGACATGGATACCTGCATCGCCATAAGGATAGCGTACAAGAAGAACGGTACGGTCTTTGTACGAAGCGGCGCGGGGATAGTGGCGGATTCCGTTCCGGAAAACGAATACAACGAATGCATAAACAAGGCAAAAGCAGTGATAAACGCTTTAAACAGGGCAGGTGATCTCGAATGATACTTCTTATTGACAACTACGACAGCTTTTCATACAACCTCTACCAGTACATCGGTGAGATCGAGCCGGATATCAGAGTGGTGCGAAACGACGAGATTACAGTCGAAGAGATACTCGCGCTCGCGCCGGACAGGATCATCATCTCCCCGGGTCCCGGAAGACCGGAGGACGCGGGAAATATCATCGAAGCTGCCCGTGAGGCGGGAAAGACGATCCCGACACTCGGCGTCTGCCTCGGCCATCAGGCGATATGCGCGGCTTTCGGCGCAAAGATAGGCTATGCGAAGAAGCTCATGCACGGTAAGCAGTCCGAGGTCACCTTCGACCTCCGTTGCCCGCTTTTTGCAGGGCTCCCGGAAAAAGCGCCGGTCGCGCGTTATCATTCGCTTGCCGCCGACGAGAGCACCATGCCGGACTGTCTCAGAGTAACGGCGCGTACAGCCGACAACGAGATCATGGCGGTATGTCATGCGGAATACCCGATCTTCGGTGTTCAGTTCCACCCCGAGTCCATTATGACACCGGACGGTAAGCAGATGCTCAGGAATTTTATTGCAGTGTGAAGCGGCTATACCGCTTCGTGCAGATCAATCGGATACTCTTCGGCGGGAGATAGACCGCTGAAACAAACAACCATACAACCATTCATACAGGAGGACACGAAAATGATAAAGGAAGCTATAGTAAAGATAGTTCAGAAGCAGGATCTCACATATGATGAGGCATATACCGTCATGAACGAGATAATGAGCGGAGAGACCACTCCTACACAGAACGCGGCGTTCTTAGCGGCACTCTCCACGAAAAGCGCAAAGGCAGAGACCATAGATGAGATATCCGGCTGTGCGGCAGCCATGAGAGATCACGCGACAAAGGTCGAACATGACTTCGATGTGCTTGAAATAGTAGGTACCGGCGGAGACAATGCCGGAAGTTTCAATATTTCTACCACTTCCGCAATGGTGATCGCAGCCGCGGGAGTAAAGGTGGCAAAGCACGGCAACCGCGCTGCTTCGTCTAAATGCGGCGCCGCGGATTGTCTCGAAGCTCTCGGCGTTAATATAGACCTCTCGCCCGACAAGTGCCGGGAGCTTCTCGACAAGGCGGGGATATGCTTCTTCTTCGCACAGAAGTACCACACGTCTATGAAATATGTGGGCGCTATACGCAGGGAACTCGGTTTCCGCACGGTCTTCAATATCCTCGGGCCGCTCACTAATCCTGCAAGCCCGCAGTACATCGTACTCGGCGTATATGACGACTATCTCGTTGAGCCTATAGCACAGGTACTTACGACGCTCGGAATGAAGCGGGGAATGGTCGTTTTCGGCATGGACAAGCTCGATGAGATCTCTCTCAGCTCACCTACGAAGGTCTGCGAGTTCAATGAGGGCTGGTACAAGACCTATACCATAAAGCCCGAGGATTTCGGATTTGCGCAGTGTGACAAGTCCGAGCTCGTAGGCGGTACGCCCGAAGAAAACGCGAAGATCACCCGCGATATCCTTGAGGGCAGGGACAAGGGCAGCAAGCGAAACGCCGTGCTGATGAACGCGGGGGCTGCAATATATGTCGGCGGAGCTGCTCCGACATTCGCAGACGGCGTAAAGAAAGCAGCCGAGATGATCGACAGCGGCAAGGCACTTGATGTGCTCAACAGATTTGTTGAAATATCGAACGAGTGAGAATATGGAAAATATACTTGAAAAGATCGCGGAAAGCACCCGCAGACGGGTTGAGGCTGCAAAAAAGAGCGTTTCCGCTGAGGAAATGAAGGAAGCGGCGCTTGGATCGCCGAAGCTCGGATATACCTTCGAGAAAGCGCTTAAAAAGCCGGATATCGCGTTTATATGCGAGTGCAAGAAAGCGTCGCCGTCGAAAGGCATCATTGCCGCAGATTTCCCGTACATGAAGATAGCGCGGGAGTATGAAGCCGCCGGTGCAGACTGCATAAGCGTGCTGACAGAGCCGGAATACTTTCTTGGCAGCCCGCAATACCTGCGTGAGATAGCGGCGGGTGTGCAGATACCCTGTATCCGTAAGGATTTTGTGGTCGATGAGTACATGATATACGAGGCGAGAACTCTCGGGGCGGCGGCAGTGCTGCTCATCTGCTCGATACTTGGGTCTGAGCGGCTCCGGGAATACATCGGTATATGTGACACGCTCGGGCTCTCGGCGCTGGTGGAGGCTCACGACGAAGCCGAGGTGCGAATGGCGCTTGAGGCAGGCGCTCGGGTTATAGGAGTGAACAACCGCGACCTGAAAAACTTCTCGGTAAGCACCGACAACGCGGTGAAGCTCAGAAAGCTCGTCCCGGACAGCGCAGTGTTCGTGGCGGAAAGCGGGATAAAGACTGCCGCGGATATGGCTGTGCTGCGGGAAGCGGGAGTTGACGCGGTGCTTATCGGCGAGACGCTTATGCGGGCGGAAGATAAGACCGCGAAGCTGAAAGAACTGAAAGGAGAGACGGAATGATGACAAGGATCAAGATCTGCGGTATAATGCGTGAGCAGGACTGTGATGTTCTTAACGAAGTTCTCCCCGATCTTGCGGGATTCATCTTCTGGAAAAAGAGCCGCCGCTGCATAACCCGGGAAGCCGCTCTCCGGTTCAGAGACCGGATCGACAGACGGATAAAGACAGTCGGCGTGTTCGTTGACGAGGACATAGACACGATATGCGATATAGCCCGTTCCGGCGCTGTGGACGTGATCCAGCTCCACGGTAACGAGTCGGAGGAGACTGTGGAGCAAGTGAAAACACTTACGGGAATCCCTGTTATAAAGGCGTTCACGGTGAAAAGTGCGGCGGACATAGATCCGGCGATGAAGTCCGGAGCGGATATGCTGCTTCTCGACAACGGCCGCGGCACCGGCGAGAGCTTCGACTGGGACAACCTTGACGATGTTGACAGGCTATACTACCTTGCCGGAGGGCTTGCACCGGAGAATGTGGGGGCTGCAATAACCCGCTACACACCCTACGGGGTCGATGTGAGCTCCGGGGTCGAGACGAACGGACAGAAGGATCCCGATAAGATAAGACGCTTTGTGCAGGCTGTAAGGATCGCGGCAGGCGAATAAGAGGAAAGAAAGGATAATGCAATATGAGCAACGGAAGATTTGGTATTCACGGCGGTCAGTATATCCCCGAAACGCTGATGAATGCGGTGATAGAGCTTGAAGAAGCATACAACAGATACAAGGACGACCCGCAGTTCAATGCGGAGCTGACCACTCTTTTCAACGAGTACGCAGGCAGGCCCTCGCGGCTCTACTATGCGGAGAAGCTCACAAAGACCCTCGGGGGAGCGAAAATCTACCTGAAGCGCGAGGATCTCAACCATACGGGCGCCCATAAGATCAATAACGTGCTCGGTCAGGCTCTTCTCGCAAAGAAAATGGGCAAGACAAGGCTCATAGCAGAGACCGGTGCGGGTCAGCACGGTGTGGCGACTGCAACGGCAGCAGCTCTTATGGGAATGGAATGTGTGGTATTCATGGGCGAGGAGGATACAAAGCGCCAGGCGCTCAACGTTTACCGCATGAAGCTCCTCGGCTCTGAGGTAGTACCGGTAACTACAGGCACCGCGACGCTTAAAGACGCGGTCTCCGAGGCAATGCGGGAGTGGACGAGCCGTATCTCCGATACACACTACTGCCTTGGTTCGGTAATGGGACCGCACCCCTTCCCCACAATTGTACGCGACTTTCAGGCTGTCATCTCGAAGGAGATAAAGCAGCAGATCCTTGAGAAAGAGGGAAGACTGCCGGACGCAGTAATGGCTTGCGTCGGCGGCGGCTCGAATGCAATAGGCACATTCTACCATTTCATCAACGACCCGTCTGTGCGGCTCATAGGCTGTGAGGCAGCAGGCCGCGGCGTAGATACCTTCGAGACTGCAGCTACGATAGCTACCGGCAAGCTCGGTATATTCCACGGCATGAAATCCTATTTCTGCCAGGACGAATACGGTCAGATAGCTCCGGTTTACAGTATCTCCGCCGGACTTGACTACCCGGGTATCGGTCCCGAGCACGCTTACCTGCACGATACAGGCCGCGCGGAGTACGTTCCCGTCACCGATGAGGAGGCTGTCAACGCATTTGAGTTCCTTGCAAAGACAGAGGGTATCATACCGGCGATAGAATCCGCTCACGCAGTGGCTCACGCCATGAAGATAGCTCCGGAAATGGATAAGGACAAGATAATCGTAATAACGATCTCCGGCCGCGGAGACAAGGACTGTGCGGCAATTGCACGATACAGAGGGGAGAATATCTATGAGTAATACAGCAAAAGCTTTTGCGGACGGAAAAGCGTTCATACCGTTCATTACCTGCGGCGACCCGGATCTTGAGACAACCGGCAGGATCGTCCGCGAGATGGAGAAAAACGGAGCCGACCTCGTCGAACTCGGCATACCGTTCTCCGATCCGACAGCAGAAGGACCTGTGATACAGGGGGCAAATATCCGTGCGCTGTCCGGCGGAGTTACGACCGACAAGATATTCGGGTTTGTGGAGGAGCTCCGCAAGGACGTTAAGATACCGCTGGTGTTCATGACCTACGCGAATGTTGTGTTTTCCTACGGCATCGAGCGCTTTGTTCAGCGCTGTGCAGAGGTCGGTATCGACGGGATCATTCTGCCGGACGTTCCTTTTGAGGAGAAAGAGGAGTTCGCGCCGACCTGTCGTTCGCACGGTATCGACTTTATCTCACTCATCGCTCCCACCTCAGAGAACCGTATCGAAACGATAGCGGGCAGCGCCGAAGGCTTCCTGTACATAGTATCGAGTCTCGGTGTCACAGGTGTGCGCAGTGAGATCAAAACCGATATAGGTGCAATGACCGCCTCTGTGAGAAAGTACAGCAAGGTGCCCTGTGCAGTCGGCTTCGGTATTTCCGAACCCGAGCAGGCGAAAAAAATGGCGGGTCTTTCCGACGGCTGCATTGTCGGTTCGGCGATAGTGAAGATCGTTGCGGAGCATGGACGGGAATCAGCTCCTTTCGTCGGTGAGTATGTGAAGCGCATGAAAGACGCGGTAAGAGAGGCCTGAGCTGAACTCAAAAAAAATGACAGCAGATCAGATGCACCCTGTCCGGGAATTTCCGGGCAGGGTGCAGTTTGTATTGACAAATAAGGATAGATGTGCTATAATAACTGATGTTATAAAGCGACATAACAGGCGTTATAAATGCTTGAACAATCAATATAACATAAGTTATAAACGGAGCGGAAAATGGCTGTACGAGAGAAGATAACAAGGAAAACAATAGTAGATGCGGGCTTTGAGATCGTGCGTGAACAGGGCATCGAGAAGCTGAATGTGAGAGGCGTTGCAGCACGGATCGGCTGTTCGACCCAGCCGGTGATGTACTGTTATCACACCGCAGATGAGATGAAAGCGGACATTCTGGAAAGAGCGAATGAGTACCACACCGAATATCTGGCAAGACGAAGCGCCGATGACACAGATGTGCTTATCGCGATAGGAATGAACTACATACGTTTTGCCGCAGAAGAACGGAACCTGTTCAGGTTCATCTTCCTGTCCGATATGGCACAGAACGCGGGTATAACAGAGCTCATAAGCGCCGATGACAGCGCTGTGGTGCCTATCCTTGCGGGAAAGTACGGTATGAGCGCGGAAAATGCAAAAGATACTTTCGAGGCACTTTTCGGAGCGTTCCACGGTTACGCGGCAATGATCGCATACGGTATGATCTCCTACGATGAAGCGCACTGCAGAAAACAGCTCAACCGTATCTGCGGCGGACTTGCGAAGCAGATAAGACAGGAGGAGCAGCAGACAGCGAAGATATAAAAAATCCCCGCAAACTCGCTTATAACGCGGTTTGCGGGGATCTTTCGTGTAATTGCTTACTTGACGACTATATTCACGAGCTTCTTGGGGACTGCGATCTTCTTGACGATCGTTTTGCCCTCAACAAGCGGCTTTATGGTGTCATTTTCAAGGGCTGCGGCGATCATGGCGTCGCTGTCGGCTTCGGAGGGAACGTTCATCTTCGCCCTTACCTTACCGTTGATCTGCACAACGATCTCGACTTCATCATCGACACAGAGCGCTTCATCGTAAGTCACCCAGCTCTGTTCGGAGAGAATGCCGCCGAAGATGTTGTGGTACATCTCCTCGGTGATGTGGGGAGCAAAGGGGTTGAGCATGATGAGGAGCGACTTCATCTCGCCCTTGGTGATGCTGCCCTTGTCGGCGATCTGATTAAGGAGCGTCATCATTGCTGCAACAGCGGTGTTGAATTTGAGCTGCTCGATATCGGCGCTAACTTTCTTGATAGTGCGATGGAATGCGGCTGAAAGCTCCTTGCTGTAGCTTTCATCGTCGGTGATGCAGTCCTGCAGCGCCCAGATACGTTCGAGGAAGCGCTTGCAGCCCTTCAGACTGCTCTCGCTCCAGGGAGCTGCCTGTTCATAATCTCCCATAAAGAGAACATATACGCGGAGCACATCAGCGCCGTACTCGTCAACGACATCGTTCGGGTCAACCACGTTTCCGCGGGATTTACTCATCTTTACCCCGTCGGGGCCGAGGATAAGTCCCTGTGCAGTACGCTTTGCATAAGGCTCCTTTACCGGAACAACGCCTATGTCATAAAGGAAGCGGTGCCAGAAGCGCGAGTAGATAAGGTGTCGTGTAACGTGCTCCATACCGCCGTTGTACCAGTCAACAGGGAGCCAGTATCTGAGCGCTTCTTCGGATGCAAGCGCGCTGTCGTTCTTCGGGTCACAGTAGCGCAGGAAGTACCATGACGAGCCAGCCCACTGAGGCATGGTGTCGGTCTCGCGCTTTGCCGCGCCGCCGCACTTCGGGCACTTGCAGTTTACGAAGCTTTCGATCTTTGCAAGCGGGCTCTCGCCGTCCTGACCTGGCTGGAAGTTCTCCACCGGCGGGAGCTTCAGCGGAAGCTCTTCGTAGGGAACTGCAACCATACCGCAGTTCGGGCAGTGAACGATCGGGATAGGCTCGCCCCAGTAACGCTGGCGGTTGAAAGCCCAGTCCTTCATCTTGTACTGAACGCCTGCTTCACCCACGCCCTTTGCTTCAAGGACTTTGAGTACCTTTGCGATAGCGTCTTTCTTGTTGGTGATGCCGTTGAGGTCGCCGGAATTTACCATCTCGCCGTCGCCCGTATAGGCTTCCTTGGAGATGTCGCCGCCCTTGATGACCTCGATTATCGGGATACCGAACTTCTGCGCGAACTCATAGTCGCGGGTGTCATGAGCCGGAACTGCCATAATAGCGCCGGTTCCGTAGCCCATCATTACATAGTCAGAGATGTATATCGGAATTTCCTTGTCTGTGAGCGGGTTTATAGCGGTAAGACCGTCTATCTTTACACCTGTCTTGTCCTTTACGAGCTGAGTGCGCTCAAATTCGCTCTTCTTTGCGCATTCTTCCCTGTAAGCGTCCAGCTCGGCGATGTTCTTTATGCTGTCCCTGTACTTTTCGATCATGGGGTGCTCCGGCGCCATTACCATGAATGTAACGCCGTAAAGCGTATCGGGACGGGTGGTGTAGATCCTGAGCTCTTCGCCGTTCTCCTTGACCTTGAACTTAACGAACGCGCCGGTGGATTTACCGATCCAGTTTTCCTGCTGGAGCTTGATATTGGGCAGGAAATCCACCTCTTCGAGACCCTCCAACAGCTTGTCGGCGTACTCTGTTATGCGCAGGTACCAGACTTCCTTCTCCTTCTGGATAATGTCGGAGTGGCAGATATCGCACTTGCCGCCCTGGGAATCCTCATTGGAGAGAACGACCTTGCAGCTCGGGCAGTAGTTTACAAGGGTCCTGTCGCGGAAAACGAGTCCGTTCTCGAACATCTTCAGGAATATCCACTGAGTCCACTTGTAATAGCCTTCATCGGTGGTGTCAACAACTCTTGACCAGTCGAAGGAGAAGCCTACCTTGCGGAGCTGGCCGGTGAATTTCTTTATGTTGTTGTCGGTAACGACACGGGGGTGAACGCCGGTCTTTATTGCAGTATTCTCTGTGGGCAGTCCGTAAGCGTCGAAACCTATGGGGAAAAGCACGTTGTAGCCTTCGAGACGGCGCTTTCTGCTCACTACTTCAAGTCCGGAGTACGCCTTGATATGTCCGACGTGCATTCCGGCGCCGGAGGGGTAAGGGAACTCCACAAGCGCGTAGAACTTGGGCTTTGAGCTTCCGGTCTCAGCCTTGAAGCTCTCGTGCTCGTCCCAGTATTTCTGCCATTTGGGTTCGATCTCTTTAAAATCGTACTTCATTCTCTTTTGTTCCTTTCATTTGTACGTTTATCGGTATAATTTATATTCTTTTGCATAGATGTAAAGTGACTTTTCGAGGTGGTCATCATACATATCAACGGTCACGACGACCGTTTCGCCCTCTTTGATGCTGAGCACCTCGTCTGTATTACTGCCATCGGATATAATGGTGATGTAAATGCTCGCCATTATAGACGTATCGGGGACTGCGTATATGACACCCGATCTGCTGTCAAACGATGCTTTTACCGCTATGGTCTTGCCTGTGATATCCGTACCGCCTCTTGCAGCCAGTATTGCCTCTTTCGGGGTCATGTAATCTGCCTCGACCTGCGGAGCGGAACTGCCGCACGCAGCAAAAGATATCAGCAATACAGCGGTGAGAAACAGCGCTGTTATCTTCTTCATCATTTTTTGCCTCATGCCGGACGCTTATTTTCTTACGCCGAATTTGTATATCGTCGTGTAGTTGTACTCTTCGCCCGCCTTGAGTATGCAGTCGGGGAAGTTGGGCTGGTTGGGCGAATCCGGAGCGTACTGGCTCTCAAGACAGAGCGCGGTCTGAATCTTCATCATGGTGCCGCCCTTTCCTATCTCGCCCTGCAGACCGATAGCGGTATAGAACTGGATAGCGGGCTTATCGGTGGAAACTCGCATCTCACGGCCTGTCTCCGGGTCGTAAACCACTGCGGCTTCACGCATAATGTGGGGCTCGCCGAGCATGAAGTTGTGGTCATAGCCGATGAGGTCGCTCTGGTCGAGGTCGCGGCAGATAGCCTTGGGCTGTCTGAAATCGAAGACTGTGCCTTCTACGGGAGCGATCTCGCCCGTAGGGATAAGGCGGCTGTCAACGGGAGTGTAGCTTTCGGCGTTGATCTGTACGATCTGGCTGAGTACCGAGCCGGAGTGGATACCACCGATGTTGAAATAGGAGTGGTTAGTCATATTAACAATGGTGTCCGCGTCGGACTTGCCCTTGTATTCAAGCTTTATCTCGTTTTCTTCTGTGAGTGTGTATTTGCAGGTGATCTTGAGATTTCCGGGGAAATTCTCCTCGCCGTCGGGGCTGAAATAGCCGAAAGTCACGCTGTTGTCGGTAGTTTCATCAACAGTCCACACTCTCTTGTTGTAGCCGATGATACCGCCGTGGAGACAGTTTGTGCCTTCGTTTGCGCGAAGCCGTATCTCCTCGCCGTTAAGGGTGAACTTTGCGTCGGCGATACGGTTCGCATAGCGTCCCACAAGTGCGCCCTGAGAGGAAGTGCCGTTCACATAGCCTTCGAGGTCGTCGTAGCCGAGAACAACATCGTCAATGTCGCCGTTCTTGTCGGGGACCATGATGCTTACGATGGCGCCGCTGTAGTTTGTGAGCTTAACGGTCATTCCCTTGCTGTTCCTGAGTGTGAAGAGGAAGACTTTATAGCCGTCCGTCATTCCGAATACTTCTTTTTCGATCATACCTTGTACCTTGCCTTTCGCTTGTTTATATGCACCCGCAGAGCTTTGCGGGAAGTGTACTTATCTGTATAATGCCGTAACTGCGGCAGTCGTCAGAACTGCGGCATTCGTCAGAACTGCGGCATTCGTCAGAATTGCGGCAGTCGTCAGAACTGCGGCAGTCGTCAGAACTGCGGCATTCGTCAGAATTGCCAGTAGAGAAACGGATTGTTTGTGCTGTTTACCAGCAGTATCGAGCTTGCAGCCAGTATAAGTGCGTTGCAGACGATAGTTGAGATGCCCACCGCGTTCTGACCGGAATTCGTCTCCTGCAGCTTTGCGCGGAGCCAGGGAATAAGGGGAGCGCTGAAAATGACGGCTGCGGAAATAAGGAAGACGTTGTTCATGAAAGAGGTCTGAGTGCCGAGATCAATGAGTTGGTTGCCGTTGGCTCCAACGAGGTTGCCGAGGAAAGTTCCGAGCGCCTGCAGCCCGCCCGCTTTGTCGTTGAAGTAGAATATGCCGAAGCCGACAACTATCACGATCTTTGCGTATATATGCATTATCGGAGCAGGCACCTTTTTGAGCCGTTTGCTTCCGATAAGGCGCTCTATGAAAATGAAAATGCCGAAATAAAGTCCCCAGATGATGTAGTTCCAGCTCGCTCCGTGCCAGAAGCCGGTGCAGAACCATACCAGAAACAGGCTCGCGTACTGTCTGCGTTTGCCGAAAAGCGGAACGTAGAGCAGGTAATCGCGGAAGAACGTCCCGAGGGAGATGTGCCAGCGCTGCCAGAATTCGGTGATGTTCTTTGATACGAACGGGTAGCGGAAGTTCTCGTCGAAGTGGAAACCGAATATCCGTCCGAGACCGATAGCCATGTCGGAATAGCCCGAGAAATCGTAGTAAACGTACAGCGCGTACAGGATCACGGCATACCATGTGCCTGCAACCGAAAGGGTCGTGAGGTCATTCCCGAAGTATTTCTCAACTATGGCATAAAGGCTGTTGGCGATGATGACCTTCTTGCCGAAGCCGAAGATGAAGCGTGTAATGCCCGCACTTATGTCCTCGGCAGAAGAGCGGCGGGAGTTGATCTCGTTTTCGATGACGCTGTAACGGACGATAGGGCCTGCAACAAGCTGGGGGAAGAGCGAGATATAGAGCATGAGCTTGCCTGCGTTCCGCTGGACCTGAACTTTGCCCCAGTAAACGTCCATAATGTAGGAGATGATCTGGAAGGTATAGAAGCTTATACCAATAGGGAGCGGGATATGCGGAAGAGGGATATCGGTGCCGAACAGATTGTTTATATTGGCCAGGAAAAAGTCTGTGTACTTGAAAACAGCGAGCATTCCGAGGCTCAGTATAAGCGAGAATGCCACGCCGAGCTTCGCTTTCGCTGTGCCGCGGAACTTGTCGATCATCAGACCGAAGCCGTAGTTGGCGAAAATGCTTATAAGAAGCGGGATAAGCCAAAGAGGCTCGCTCCACGCATAGAAAACGAGCGAAAAGGCTATAAGGACAATATTTCTGTAAACGGTATTTCTGCCAATGAAGTAAACGGGGATCAAAGCCGCCATAAACACATAGACAAACACCAGATCTGTAAATTTCATACTAATCTCCGTGAATAAATGATGTATCTATTATACATTAATAAAGTAAATATTTCAACCTGTTTATGAAATTTTTTTGCAAATTCCGGAGCTCTGCTCTCAGGAGAAACAGGGTACTGCACTAAAATGTTCATGTTTTTGAATTTCTGAACATTTTCGGGGATATTTCGGCTTGTTTTTGGGATATTTGGGGCCGAAAACAGGATATTTTGATGTTTTTTGGGGATATTCTGAAAATGATCGTGATTTTTTCATTGAACCAAAAGATAGTTTTGTGAAAAATCAGATGATCTGATTTATTTTTCCGAAAAAAATCATGTCATCTGATTTATGCCCGCGAACCCGCATTGTGAGCGGGTCCGCGGGCATCGGGCAAACTTTGTGGCTTGTTTTCTGCGTTGAAGGGTGCATTTTCGGTCAGTATAAGCAAAAAAAATCGCTGCGGGCGAACCTGATCCGGGGAAACGAGAAACCTACTGTACCGCTCTGTGCCGCAGTATGACAGATAGATGAACATTTTTTACCGGTTGGGACAGCAGTCTGAGATCATGATGCTTCCCGGAACATCTAACCCCCACAAAGATTATGAAAATTTTCGCACCGGTTTATACATTTCCGAGAGCCCGAACTGCTCGGTGTAACTCAGGTAATGAGAGCAGGGTCACACGGTTGTAAAGATGATGAGGGCGAGAACTTGATACGCCGAATATTGGGTGCTTGCTAAAACGGGCGTAAAAAAAGCAGATAAGACTGTCGTTTTGTGGCGTAAGAATGAAAGAATGGAAATGTTCATATTTTAAGAAAAAATGCCCGTTTGAGCTGAGGTCGATTTCTTGCCGGAGGAAAGAAAGAAATCGTACTGTCAACGCCATGTGCAGCTTCTGTGTTAAGACTGACCCGAAGAATCGCGTCATGGCAAACTCATCGGATTATGACAGGGCGGAGTTTGCAGAGGATATCCGAGGGATATCAGATACTTGTACGTATATGCAAAATTTGTGAACAATGCACAATAAAACAAGGTGATTTGCATTGTTTTTCCGGCTCTCGGAATAGGCGTTATGTGAAAAATGAGGTCATTTGAATTTTCACATAACGTTTATAAAATCACATTATATACGCTTTGTAAAAGAAAACTTGTGTGAAAAATCAGGTAAGCTCAGTTTTCACCAAACCGGGGAGAGATAGTCTGACCGGCTTATATCATTAACTTACGACAACTGGATATCAACCAAAAGGGGGTGATTAAAGGGGATTTTTAAACACAAAAATAAGATGATGCGATTTTCCTGAATGCTGAAGCGCGTTTGCTTTGTTCACAATTTATAATGTTAGTGAATAAACCAATTCATTATTTGGCTGTTCGTGAACATCTTTAATGTGAACAGTTTAAAAACGATGATCCGGATTATTTTTTATTCAAATTCGGACATTATTTAAATATTGTCCAAACCTGCTCTGATGGCAAATAATTTCTGTCGATGACGCGGATTTTAATGTGAAAAAGTGTCATAAAACCGCAGAATAAAGCGAAATTTCCGTGTTTTCAATACTGCGTCGTTATATAAGCTAATGACCGAGACGGGATTTTCCCCTAAAAGATAAATCAGATGACTTGAATATTGTATAATTCGACGTAAAAAAGACAAAAAGTAAAGAATTTGACAAAAATCAAAGCAAAAAACTGATATAAAATACAGATTTTTGTCAAAATATTGTGAAAATAATAACAAAAAGCAAGGCTGTAAAAATCAAATGATCCTATTTATTAAAAGTGTGAACAGCTCGGTTTCTTTCGTTGAAATGCACAAAACTTCTACTGATATCTTCTGTCTCCGGAACTGCATTACCCTGTATTTTACTAACTCCGGTTCGTGTACAATAGGTCGCTTGGTTCTCATTTCCTCAGCACGAATCAAATAAGACCGGTTAGGAGATAACAATGCAGATCGGCTTAGATGTCCCGCTGAAACGGGAAAATTTGTCAGTTCCTGGGTGGGAGATGCAAATTCAGAGATGTTCATATTTTAATGAAAAAATGAAAATTCAGGATATCTCTGTTTCAGAGCTCAGGAAATTTCCGAAACGGGTAATAGTAGGTTCCATTTCACGGGAAATAACTGAGACGAAGGATAAAAAACTGCCGGACGGAAAGAATAGCATGGGAAAGCCTGCTTTCAGACGCCTTACAAAAGTTATTCATTGTTTGTTATTCTTAAAATTTGAACAGACCGGCTTGCCCGAAAAGATCAAACCGAGCAAAGTCTGCAAAAAATATTGTAAAAAATTGCGGTTGGCAATAAAAATCACTTGACATTTTGCGATAATTAAGGTATTATAAAATATATATGTATAGGATCAGGTGAATTCATTTGTATTTCGGCAGTGTAAAATTCTTTAAACATATTATAGTTGCTGTAACAATACTATTAATAATAGTACCTTGTGTGTTCGCTTTCATTCTTTCCTCAAAAGTTGCTCAGCTTGAAGAGGAGAACCAGAGCCTACGGTCTGAGATCGGGGAGTACCAGCTTACCGGACATCAGTCCCGCTATGACGCGGACGAGCTTTTCAGCCTTTATAAGGAAAACCTTGAAAATAAAGATGATTTCCTTAAACTTGCATATGAGTACGATGAGGGAATGTACAAGAACGCCGCGGGTATCGAAGAACAGGCTGTTCCGACTTCATCGGGAAATATCATAACAGCAGCACCTGTCACAGAGAATAATATAACTCAGTCCGGTACGATAAACGGCCTGGACGAGCCTGAGGAGGAAACCCCGAACAGCGGTACGCCCTCGTATCAGATGCTCTATCCCGACCTTTACGCCGAGCTCCCCGAAAATATCATATACAACGACGATATGGACTACGTTTACCTGACTTTTGACGACGGTCCTTCCAAATATACAAAGGATATCCTCAATTACCTCAAGGCTTACGACATCAAGGCGACATTCTTCGTAGTGCCCGACGGAAGCGAGGAAAGCAATGCCCGTCTGAAAGCTATCGCTGATGCAGGTCACACTATCGGTATCCATACCGCAACACATGAATACGACAAGATATATGCAAGCGTCGATGCCTACCTTGAGGATTTCAAGATCGCATATGACCGAGTTTATGAAGCCACCGGCCTGAAGTGCAATCTCTTCCGGTTCCCCGGCGGCAGTATCAACGACTACAACACAGAGATCCGTGATGAGCTTATCGCCGAGATGACAAGGCGCGGGTTCATATACTTCGACTGGAACGTTGACAGCAGCGACGCTATGGGCGCAACATGGACGGAGATGTATAACAACGTCCGCACGCAGACCATGGACGTGAACCGCGCAGTCATACTCATGCACGATTACAACGGCGGCTGGAACACGATCCTTGTGCTTGAGGATATAATCAAGTGGATAATCGGCAACGGAAAGAGAACTTTCCATGTCGGACAGCTCTCGGAGTTCGTAAAGCCCGTCCAGTTCTGATAAACGACGTAAACGCCCTACGCGGCGGCAAACATACACACATTGAAAGGAGTGCGGATCCGGCATGATAACGGGGATCCGGTCATCAAAATGGGTATAAAGGATAATTTTCAGCAGGCGCTCAGAGAGCTTACCGGCACCGAAAAGGACGATACCAAGCGTGAAAAGCGCATAGACGCCATGAAAAGCGCAGTCGCTGCGGGCGATACGTCCGAGTTTGATGCAATAAGAGATGTAAGCGACGGCTCCTCTTTCGAGGAGATAGAGAAAAGAGCGGCCGCGGCTGCCGATGAGTACAGCAGACAGCAGAGCGCTTATACCGGCGTTCAGCGTATTGACGGCAGCAATATCGGAGATGTTCCGCCTATGCCGGATGATCTCGGCGGTATGGATATGTCCTCCGCCGGTATGCAGCAGCCCACACAGAATATGGGATATCAGCAGTCCGCGCAGAATATGGGCTATCAGCAGTCTGCACAGAACATGGGCTACCAGCAGTCCTCACAGGATATGGGATATCAGCAGCCCTCACCGAATACGGGCTATCAGCAGTCCGCTCAGAACATGGGCGGCTACCAGCAGGCTCCGAATGCCGGCTACCGCCAGCCGGGTGCATCGGGTATAGGCACCGGTCCGGCAACTGCCGGAGATCCTGCAGCACAGCAGCAGAATATCTTCTCGGCTGCACGTTATCAGCACCCGATGAATGAGGACGACGAAATAACGGTCATCTCGAGGAATACAGTCATAGACGGAAATGTGCGTTCTTTCGCCAATATGAGCGTTGACGGCAACATCAAGGGCAACATCGAGACCACAAAGGATATAGACCTCAACGGCAAGGTCGTGGGAAATATAGCCTGCAACAACGCACAGATGCGTACATCGCAGATACAGGGCAACATTCAGATGAAAGGCAACGCTTATATGGAGCGCGACACGCTTCTTATCGGAGACCTTACTTCTACATACGCCAATGTGAACGGCAAGATCAAGGGCAACCTTGACATCACCGGAAAGGCTGAGCTCAAGAGCGATGCTGTAGTATTCGGCGACATAAGCGCTTCCACGATCACCGTGAATGACGGCGCGATCATACAGGGCTATGTAAGCACCACATTCCTCAACAAAGAAGAAAGCAAGAACATATTCCCCGATACTATCACGATCGGCGAATAAAAAAGATCACAAAAAGCTATCCCGCTGCCGAAGCTTTCCTGCCGTGCAGTGGGATTTTTAACGGAGAAAAAATGGAATACCATTACAAAACGAGCTGTCTTGACCTGAGACAGACCCTTGAAAGCGGTCAGTGTTTCCGCTGGCGCAGGCAGGAAGACGGCTCATACATAGGGATATCCGGCTGCCATATCCTGAAGATAGCGCAGACCGATGACGGCGCGATACTTACTGTACGCGACAAGACGGAAGCGGACTACTGGCTCGGGTATTTTGACAGCGCAACGGATTATGAAGCTGTGATAAAGCAGTTTTCCCCGGACAGGACGCTGAGTGAGGCTGCAGCCGAGAACCGCGGCATCAGGATACTGCGTCAGGAGCCTTTCGAGACGCTCATAAGCTTCATAATCTCTCAGAACAACAATATCCCCCGCATCACGGGCATAATCTCACGTCTCTGTGAGAGCTTCGGGGACAGGATAAGCGACGAGTACGGCGGAATGTACTCATTTCCGGACGCGAAGCGGCTCGCGGCACTCACACCCGATGATCTTGCCCCGTTAAGGGCTGGATTCCGTGTACGCTATATTCTTGATGCCGCATACAAGGTCGCCGACGGAACAGTTGACCTCGGAAGCATACGCGCAATGAGCTACGATGACGGAAAAGCGTACCTGAAAACGATCACAGGCGTCGGAGACAAGGTGGCGGACTGCGTGCTCCTGTTTGCATATCACAAGACCGAGGCTTTCCCCTCCGATGTGTGGATAAAACGTATCGTCGCCGAGTACTACAGCGACGGACTGCCGGAATGCATGGGCGATTACAAAGGTATCGCTCAGCAATACCTGTTCGAGTATTTCAGAAAAAGAACTCCCGTTAAATAAAAGCGGGCATTTGAAAGGAAATGATCTCATGATTTGCAGAAATTGCGGAAATGAAGCGGAGGACAACGTTCTATTCTGTCCTTTTTGCGGGAAAAAGATAGACGAAATGAAGGATTCCGAGAAGAAATCTGCTGCAGTAAGCGACGTATTCGGCGATTCTTCTGTTCAGACGGAAACAACAGTCCCCGCATACGAGCCGAAACCCTCGGTAACACCTGTTCCCGCGTTCGAGCCGAAACCCCCGGTAACACCTGTTCCCGCGTTTGAGCCGAAGCCCCCGGTGACACCCGTTACCGCGTTTGAGCCGAAGCCTCAGGCGATACCGCCGGTTCAGCCCGCTCAGATACCGCCTGTGCAGAAGCAGACGGAAGGTACTGCACCCAAAAAGGAGAAGGAGTTCTTCGGAGTCGGCGCATTTGTGCTCTGTCTTGTGGTGATCGGCATTCTTGCCGCATCTACGGGAGTATTTGCGAGCCTGTATTTCTCGCTCCTCGGCGCTGTATGAGCGAGTCGTTCAGGAAGATGATACGGCTTGCCGTGATAATATTCCTTTCCGCGACGGTAGGTATCCTTCTCGGCCAGTTTGTGAGCAACTATGAGATGCGGTTCATGCTCTCGCGGGAATATTGCGGCGATGTTAGCGGTATCGAGATATACGCGGTGGGGAATGTTGACCGCGAAAACTTCGTCAAGCATCTTGAGATGCTGGTCGATGCGCCGGAGCAGCTTACCGAGTGCTGTGACAGAATGTACTTCACGGGCACCGATCTTGAGATACCCGCCCATGATTCCGGGCTTGGCGACGCGCTCGGGCTTACGCAGGACAGAATGATCTGCATCTCTACCCGGAGTTTCAGCACTTATGTCGTGTTCCACGAGTTGTTCCATGCGTATGACAATGTGCACGGTACGCTTTCGGAAACAGCCGAGTTTTTGCAGCTTTACTCCGAGAACGAACGTGCAGTTCCCGTGTTTGCGTCTCACCGCAGTGCTTATGCGGCTGAGTTCTTCGCTCAGGCGGGAGCGCTCTACCTGCTTATGCCCATGGAGCTTTCATTCTCCGCGCCCGGTCTGTATGAGTATTACAATAATATGCTCAATATATACAACTGAAAGGATAATACAATCAAAATATACACAGCGTAAATCATCTTGAATATACAAATCGACAAAAATATCCCGCTTTCTACAAGCGGGATTTCATTTTGTCGATAAAGCATCATGCACGCTTGACCTACTCGGGAGAGTAAAGCGCGTGAGCGCCAGACACGCTGCCGAAAAAGTGCCTTTTCGGCAAATTAAAGCCCCGTTTTTAAAAACGGGGCTTACTGTTCAGAGAAGCTTATTTCATGAACGGAAACGAGCGGATTATAGCAGGTTCCTTGGCTTTTCCGCCGCAGACCTGGAAGAAAGCGATGATCTGCAGGACTGTTATGATAAGGAGGCAGATCGGAGCGGCTATCCAGCCGAGGAACGGCACGATCATAAGGAATGTGCAGAGTATCTCGGAGATCTGGAGCTTCATGGCCTGTCTTACATGGAACTTGAGGTAAGCCGAGTCGCGGCTCGCGAGGAGTGCGATCACAACGCCGATAACGCTCAGCATATATGTTGCCATAGCATAGACCTTGTTATCCGAGATATCCTTGGGGTCAAACTCGGAAGTATGATCGTAAGGATTGTACTGAGGAGCAGCCTGCTGATACTGATACTGCTGCTGCTGCTGTTGCTGCTGATACTGCTGCTGGGGCTGAGGCTGAGGAGCCGGAGCGGGTGCAGGCTCGGGAGCAGCTGCTGAGGGAGTGGGGGCTGCGGCAGCTACAGAAGCACCGCAGGAAGTGCAGAAAACAGAACCGTCGGGTATCTGAGCTCCGCATTTTGTACAGAATGCCATAGATGATCTCTCCTTTTTCTTTTCGCTCTTGTCTGCCGGGTCGGCAAAAGAGCCTTACATTGATCGGTGTTTACACGCGTACCGCGTTATCCGGAAGTGTGTGACCGGACATTGGCCGCGGCAATGAGCGCTAAAAAAGCGGTCATTGGACATATATTAATTATACCATTATATCCTGCATTTGTCAATGTTCATAGGGTGAAAAAAACCGGCAATGTCATAAACACTGCCGGTAAAATTTATCCCATATTATTCAGGTGGTATTTTTTGAATATCGTCGGCCAGTCTTTGTAGCTGTAGTCGAGGTCTATACCGCCCTCGATACCGTTGACTCTGCCGGTGAACGAATACTGCCAGATATAATAGCCGCCGTCGTAGGTGACTTCATCGCCGACCTGAGCGAGCCATACCGCGTATTTGTCAAGGGTGCTCATATCGAGGTAAGTCTCTATCCAGCTCTTGTATGAGTAGAACATTGGGAAGTAGCCGTTCTCCATGAGCACTTCAAAGAACGCGTCGATCATGTTGGTGAGCTTCTTCTTGCCGATATTGCCCTGGTACTGTTCTTCCATATCAAGGATACATGGGTACTGGATCTTGTAATCCTTGATCGTATTCACGAAGAATTCGGCTTCTTCGCGGGCTTCCGCAACGGTGGAAGCGTAGCTGTAGAAGTAAACGCCGACGTCGATGCCGTATTTCTGGGCTTCTTCTATGTTTCTGCGGAAGCATACGTCCTCTGCCATGGGCTTTTCTTCGGAGATATAGCCGCGTGCAGCTCTTATGATCGCGAATTCGACGCCGGAAGCTGCAACTTTCTCCCAGTCTATCGAGTCGCCCTGTGCCCAGGAAACGTCTATACCTTTGCGGAACACATCCGGCTCGTCGATAAGTATATCAACGGTCATATTTTCGAACTCGTATGTAGGTCTGGTATCTGTGAACTGACCGCTCCGGGTGAGGGTAATGGGCTTGAACCGTGTGTAAGTTGCAGTCTCATTCAGCTGCAGTTTTCCGCTGCATCTTACATTTGACGCTGCACCGACGGTGAGGTGACCGCTTACATCTATCGTACCGCTCAGGGAGACGGACATGATACCGCGGAGTTCGAGCATGCTCTTTTCGACAGTACGGATAGTGCTGCTGAGCTTTACGTCACTGCTCTTATAGAAACTGAGCACGCCTTTGACGTAGATCTCGGCGCCCTTGTAGATCTTGACGCCGGAGGAGACTTCCACGGAGCCGCGGTTATATACGGTCATATTGCCGGAAATATTTATCTTTGCGCTGACGGAGGACTGGAAAACGCCGTAGATGTTGAGTTTTCCGCCCTTTTTGATATTGAGCTCGCCGTAGTTTAGGATAGTTCCGCCGATAGCTGCGGAAAGCTCTCCATAGACCTTGAGGCTCCCGGAGGCGGAGATACGGAGCGTTCCGCCCTCGCGGACGCTTATTTTGGTGCCCTCGGGGACGGTGAACGCCTGTTTCACTCTTATGGTATCGAGGATATAGTATGTATGTCCGGCTTTTAGCTCGGATCTTCCGTCCCAGACCGTCGCGGTCGCTGCAGAAGCTTTTATCGGTAACGCGGTAAGCATGAGTGCTATGCACAACAGCAAGGCCGCCGCCGCGCGCATTATTTTAACGTCTTTTGTCATAAAAACACCCTTCCGGCAGAAAAATAACTTCATATACCTATTTTCGCATATTTATGGCGAAATGTCAAACATTTTTTTGCATTTTCCATAAATTAATTGAAAAAAGAGGGCGTAATATGCAGCAAGGGTTTTCCACTTTTCAACGTTAAAAAGCTGTTTAAAACCGATCGACATCATTTCTTTGAACCGGTTTTGAGCGTTTTCCACAGCAAAAGCTTTGCTATTATTCTTTTTTATTCTGTAAAAAATCACTATTTTTTTGCGGCGGCGGTAAATCGGGTGTAAAAAAGCTTGACGATATCCGGGTTTTGGGTTAAAATTATTTTTGCAGTTATGGGTGAATTATGCCCTTTTGCAGATCATACCAACCGGAAAGTGATATAAAAAATGCCCGATACGATAATTTCAGCGTCAATACTCAATTCCGACCTGTCCGATCTCAGAGGCACAGCTTCAAAGGTTGACGGAAGCGGAGCCGAATGGCTTCATTTCGACGTAATGGACGGAGAGTTTGTTGACAACATAACTTTCGGAAGCTCGGTGCTTGCCGCCGTAAAGCCGCATTCCCGCGCTTTTATGGACGTGCATCTCATGGTGATGCATCCGCAGAAGCAGGTGAAGCTGTTCGCGGACGCGGGCGCGCAGATGATAACGTTCCATGCTGAGAGCGACTGTGACCCGAAAGAGGTCATAGAGATGATACATGGCTGCGGCTGCCGCGCAGGTATTGCTGTGAAGCCGAAAACGCCGGTGTCCGGGATCGTACCGTATATCACAGATGCGGATATGGTACTTGTTATGACGGTCGAGCCGGGGTACGGCGGCCAGGGATTTATTCCGGAAACTCTTGATAAGATACGCGATGTCCGCCGTATGGCACCGGAGAAGGATATTGAAGTTGACGGGGGAATGAACCGAGAGACATCAAAGCTTGTCCGTGAAGCCGGGGCGAATGTGATCGTTGCGGGAACGTTCCTGTTCCGCGCGGAGGATATGGGAGCCGCGGTCTCCGGGCTCAGAGCGTAAACCCTTTCATCTCATCGCGACAGCTATAGGTGCAGGGCTTGCCCTGCCGCGGGACGGGGGCGCGCAGCCCCAGCGCCGTCTGCGAGGACAAGCGCGTGAGCGCCGTACCGCCGTCTGCGAGGACAAGCGCGTGAGCGCTCAGCACAGCGCTGACAGCCGGCTTACGGCTCCGGAGCGGCAGATCGGCGTTCCGTGCTCGGTGACGCAGGCTATGTCGGTGGGGTCGTCGGAGATGCCGCCGTATTCGCCCAGAATGTGTGACGCAAGACCGGATTTCTGCGCAGATACCTTTATTATAAGGCAGTACGAGCTGCCGAGACGGTAAAGGCACGACGAGCGCACAAGCCCGGTGAGACTGCGGCAGAGCCGGGCGGCACTTCCGAGATCGTCCGTGCGGCACATCAGCGGAGCCGACTTTCGCTCGTTTTCGGGCGGCGGGAGCACGTCTGTGCCGAGGGTAGATACATAAAGCACACAGCCGCCGTCCTCGGACGGAAATGCTTCAAGAAAGAGCCGTTCTGCGCTGTGGTCGGGAAAGAGAGAGCTTTCGGACTGGAATTTCTTCAGGAAGCTCGTGAGACTGCGCTTCGACTCTGCTGTGCGGGCGCGAAGGCTTTCGCTCCTTATAGCGTAATCCTTCATGTCTTTGCCGGTGAGTGTGATCTTTACGGTGTTTCTGCTAAGTGCGTCATAGTACATGGAAATGCCCCCAAATATATATTAATAAGGAATAAGATGTCTGATAATACAAATGAACTGCTGAACAAATTTGACAGCGATGTAAAGACCTATGAGACGACCGCGGTTAAAAAACAGCGCAAGTCCAAGTCCATATACGGTGACCAGCTAATCTGTCTCACTGCACTCGTGGGAATGAGCGTGTGGCAGAGCGGCTATCGTGCCCTTGTGATATGCCTCGGTTCCGTACTGGTGTGCATTCTGTCCGATATGATATTCTGCCGCATGACGCGCAAGACTTATAATCCGAAGGATCTTTCGACGATCGCCTCGGGACTTTGCATAGCGCTGATGATGCCAGCGTCCGTGCATTACGGTATCGTTGCGGGCGGAGCGCTTCTTGCGATCGCGGTAAAGCATATTTTCGGCGGAAAGGATAACTATATCTTCAATCCGACCTGCGTTGCTATCGCATTCCTGATAATATGCTTCCCGAACGATATGCTGTCCTATCCCGCTGTCGGCTCAAAGCCGGAGCTGTGGGGAGATGCGGGAGTCCCGCTCGTATCGGGAGTGGAGTTCTATCTGCTCAAGCTCGGTACCGCGCCTGCCGTGTCTCTCCAGAACATCATGCTCGGCATAACCGCCGGGCCTATGGGAACTACCCAGCTCCTGATCATCGCGGTGTGCGGCATATGCCTGATGCTCAGGCGGTCGCTCTCGCCTCTGGTCACGCTGTTCGGACTTGGTTCTTACTGCGCGCTCACGGTGCTGTTCCCGGTATTCTCGAATATAGGCGATACCATGCTCATGGAGCTTTCGGGAGGTTACCTGCTTTTCGGTTTCGTTTTTCTTGCAGCCGACCCGCAGACTATGCCAAAGACCGCATTCGGAAAGATCATGCTCGGTTTCATGATCGGCATTATAGGCTGTCTCTTCCGCCACTTCGGCAAGGTAGAGGGTTCGTTCATCTTCGTAATACTGATAGCGAACGCACTTTCTCTGAAGCTCGACGATGTGTGTGCTGCAATAGCAAAGAGAGTCCGTGAAGCTGTAAAGTACCTGAATAAGGATCTCGGACGGTATGAGAAGCTCAGGAACGAGGCTGAGAACGAATCAAGACCGAAGCTCACCGATACTATGGAAATTATTGTTCCACCGACGAACTACAATATGCCGCCGATAGACAATAAGGTAACGAAAATAAATCGCAAAAAGACCAATATTATTACAAGATACGCCGATAATCTCCGCATAAAGCGGAAAAAGGACGAGCTCGTCCGCAGAAAACAGATCAAAGACGGCGAAAACAGCTACATGAACGCCATGCGCAATATGATAGGGCACAGGAAAGAAAAGGAAGCTGTTCAGAAAACGGAAGAGAAGAAGACCTCCGTGCTGCATATAATCAAGCAGCCCATGAAGAAGTCTCAGCAGAAAAACAACAAACAGGGTCAGTGATCGTTGATATATGGAAAACAGGATCAATCTTAAAGACGGACTTATAAAACAGAATATGGTATTTATGAGCGGTATGCTCATAGCCCCCGTTATCGCCTGTGCGACCACTCTCATGAAAAGCCTCGCGATATGCTTTGTCTTTTCCTTTGTTTCGGTGGCGGCTATACTCATATGCCGTTTAATTCCCCGTGCGATAGTATATACTATAAGAGTGACGCTTTACACGATCATAGCGGCGGTATGCTATATCCCCGCTTCTCTTCTTGCAGGTCTTATCTTCGGCGAGACCGTGGTCAGAGCCGCGGGCGTCTATCTGCCGATACTCATAACAAACTCGCTCATTCTCTCAAAGACCGAGACGCGCTTTTATGTCGAGCCCGTGCATCACATGGTCAGAGATGTTTTCTGGTTCGTGATAGGATTTGACGCGGCTTGTGCAGCCACCGGCCTTTTCCGTGAATTCCTCGCTTCCGGCAGGATCGCGGGTGCGGAAGTACCGATACTGTTCACGATACCGGCGCTTGAGACCACATTCGGCGGATTTCTTTTCGTCGGTATAGGCGCAGGGCTGTTCCGTGGAGTTTATAACTACCGTAAGGCTCACGCGGCTGCGGCAGAGGACGAGGATTCCCTGGCGGAGTACGCGGAGGACGTGGGCGAGTTCCTTGTGGGCGGTCATCACTCAAAGGGCGAGCGCGAGAAGATAAGGATATACAAGGCTGCGGTGAAGCGGGCGCAGAACGAGAACGACCTGCTGGAAATGGAGTTCCTGAGCAACCGCGATGTTCTTGCGGCTTTTGAGGCTATCGTCTCGGAGGGTCAGGAGCTTGGCAGCGAGTCACAGACGGAGGATACGGCAGATACTGACGCAGAGGGAAGTCAGCCCGATGAGTCTTCGGGTGTGGAAGATGCGGAAAATACGGAGGGTATAACATAAAATGGATATATTTCTTAGTATAGTTTCTGCCGCTCTCGCGTCGATATTTCTGCAGAACCTCGTGCTTGAGCGCGCACTTGGCGCAAATGTGCTCCTTTACGCGTCGCGAAAAAAGGAACACGTTGTGGGGTTTGCGGTCGCGATAACATATACGACGACCATCGCTTCCCCGTTCATATGGACGCTCGATCGGCTTCTCGGAGATTTTGAGTATTACAGCGTGTTTATGCCGCTTCTGTATGTACTCACTGTATCGGTGATATATATTGTGACCCTTGTGCTGATCTGGAGGTTTTTCCCGACGCTGTTCAAGTCTCTTCGCAAGTATGTACACCTCTCCGTGTTCAACAGCTCGGTCATAGGAGCACTGTTTCTGTATTCCCAGCAGGGAAATGACCTCTTTGCATACATCGGCTACGGTTTCGGAACCGGAATAGGGTTTGTGCTTGCGGCATATCTTTTGTATGCGGCGGCGGACAGACTTAACTCGTCGCTTGTTCCCGCGGCTTTCAGAGGATATCCCATAATGATAGTATATGTGGGGATCCTGTCCCTTGCGCTTTACGCATTCACGGGATATTCCACTTCGGCAGTGTGACCTTTGTTCATAACGCATTCCGCATAAAATAAAGGAGAATGGCTTTGGATAAGCGCAGATATTACGGAAGAAAGATAAAAAAGACCAAAAATCTGTATCGCAGGAAAAGATCTGCGGGACAGAAGGTTTTTGGTACTGTAATGCTGGTCATCGCGTTGTCGGCGATAGCCTTTCTTGGGTTCTGCATCGGAAAGCCGCTTCTCGATTATATAGGAAGCATAGGAAAGGATCAGCCTGCGGAATGGACGCCGGAGGCTTCGTATAACGCACAGCTCACGGAAAAGCCGGAGGAAAGCACAGATCCCGCCGCGGACAGCTCCGCGCCGACCCAGGTTCCGGCGGGAAGTGACGCGCCGGCGGACGAACCCGCGGCCGAAGCGACAGCTTCCACCTCTGCCGCCACATCTGCCCGTGAGACCGTAAGCACCAACCAGCCCCATTCAACTACCGCACAGACCGGTGAAACGGATACTTCGTCCCCGGCAAGCAGCGGCACTCTCATTGCGTCGGAGGCTCCCGCAAGCGCCCTTTCAAACAGCTCTTCACTGTCTGCCGTGCTCGCGAAGGCGAAGTCCGGCGGGTATAACGCTGTGGTGGTGCAGTTAAAGGACAGGAACGGATATTTCAGATACAAGACTGCAATAGAAGGAGCCGCCGACAGCGTCCTCGTCACCGGGACCATGACCCTCGAAGAGATCATGAAGGTGTTCAGGGAGAACGGGATAGTCCCGATAGCCGAGATCGCGGTACTTTCGGACGAAAAGGGCTGTGAGATGTTCACGGATATGAGCTACAAGTGCATAGATTCGCCCGCAACATCATGGCTCGACTATTCGCTCTCACCACCGCGGCGCTGGGCAAATCCCGACAGCTCTGCTACCCGCGAGTATTTCGCAAAGGTCACTGCGGAGCTCATGACGGCAGGATTCGAGAATATACTGCTCACCGACGTGATATTCCCGAACTTCCAGCACTACGACAACGTGTATATTGCAGCCAAATACTTTGCCCAGGACAGATACAAGCTCCTTTACAATGTCGTCAAGGCGGGGAATATGATAGAAATGAAGGCTTCCGATGTGATCGGAGAGGAGTTCGGCCGCACCGCGGAAGTGCTCAACGATGTTTCACAGCTCCACGGAAACTCCGTCGCCCTCATAATAAGCCGCTCCGATCTGCCCACCGACGCAGGCTACCCGGCGGACGCAAAAACACTGGTGGAAACGGTCCTTTCGCTTGCAGCCAAGAAGACCGGTGATCTCAGGATAGTTCCGGTGATCGACAGCTCGGGCTTCGACGATGCGGAAAGGGCAAAGATAGCCGGCAGCCTCGGCTCCCTCGGATATGACAGCTATATAATGCGATGATAGGTATTGCCGCCCGTTATTGACAACAGGCGGCAAATGTGGTATAATACAACTCAGTTAATCTGACGAAAGGATACGGCATTATGCAGAATACAGAAAAAACAATGGACAAGCTCGTCGCGCTCTGTAAGGGACGCGGCTTCATCTACCCGGGAAGCGAGATCTACGGCGGTCTTGCAAATACATGGGACTACGGTCCCCTCGGCGTTGAACTCAAGAACAACATCAAGCGCGCATGGACAAAGAAATTCGTCCAGGAGAACAAGTACAATGTCGGTCTCGACAGCGCGATTCTCATGAACCCCCAGACATGGGTGGCTTCCGGTCATATCGGCGGCTTTTCCGATCCGCTCATGGACTGTAAAGAGTGCAAGACCCGTCACCGTGCCGATAACCTCATCGAGGACTTCGACGGCACTAATGTTGCAGGCTGGTCAAACGAACAGATGATGAATTATATCCGCGATAAGGGCATCAAGTGCCCGAACTGCGGCAAGGCGAACTTCACCGATATAAGACAGTTCAACCTCATGTTCAAGACTTTCCAGGGCGTTACCGAGGACAGCAAGTCCGAGCTTTATCTCCGTCCCGAGACTGCACAGGGCATCTTCGTGAACTTCGCCAATGTTCAGCGCACCACCCGCAAAAAGATACCTTTCGGTGTCGGTCAGGTAGGTAAGTCCTTCAGAAACGAGATCACCCCCGGAAACTTCATCTTCCGCGTGCGTGAGTTTGAGCAGATGGAGCTTGAATTTTTCTGCAAGCCCGGTACCGATCTCGACTGGTTCCATTACTGGAAGGACTTCTGCAAGAACTGGCTCCTTTCCCTCGGCATCAAGGAAGAAAACCTGCGTCTCCGTGACCACAGTCCCGAGGAGCTCTGCTTCTACTCAAAGGCGACCACGGATTTCGAGTACCTGTTCCCATTCGGCTGGGGCGAGCTTTGGGGAGTTGCGGACAGAACCGACTACGACCTCACTCAGCATATAAAGACAAGCGGTCAGAAGCTCGAATACTTCGATCCCGAGACGAACGAGAAATATGTTCCTTATGTTATCGAGCCGTCGCTGGGTGTTGAGAGACTGTTTCTCTCGCTTGTCACCGAGGCTTACGATGAGGAGCAGCTTGAAGACGGTACTTCCCGCACAGTTATGCATTTCCACCCGTTCCTTGCTCCGTTCAAGGCAGCGGTGCTCCCGCTCTCCAAGAAGCTTGCCGAACCTGCACAGGCTATCGCGGACGAGCTCTGTAAGTACTTCCCCGTTGACTACGATGATGCAGGCGCTATCGGAAAGCGCTACCGCCGCGAGGACGAGATCGGAACTCCGTTCTGCATCACCTACGACTTCGACAGCGAGACCGACAAGTGTGTTACAGTCCGCGAGCGTGATTCGATGCAGCAGGTAAGAATACCGATAGACGATGTAAGAAAGTATATTGAAGAACGAATATTCTTCTGATAAAACGACCTCCGGAGACAGGATCTCCGGAGGTTTTTTGTTCGGTCAATGTCTGTGGAAAGAGAGATCAGACATCGGCGCCCACTTCGTAGCCCTGACTGCGCCAGTAGTCTATCAGCGGTCCGAGGATCTCCGCGTTGGTTTCGGATACCGCGTGAAGCAGGTAAATACCGCTGTGAGTGGAATCCTTGATCTTTGCGAGAGCTTCCGCCGGGTCGGTATGGACGCTTGTGTCCCAGTCCGCGTATGCAAACGACCAGAAGAGGCTCGTATAGCCGAGGTTGTGGATATCGTCAAGGGTGCGTTCGGAGAACTCGCCTTTCGGGAACCTGAAAAGCGTCATCTCATATCCGAATTCGTCAAGAACGTACTGATGAAGCTTTGTAACGTCCGCCCAGACCTCTTTCTGGGTAAGGTCGGGAAGGGACGGGTGCGCCCATGTGTGATTGCCGACGACATGACCTTCATCTATCATTCTCTGCACAAGCTCGGGTGCGGTCCTGCAGTAATCATATGTCACGAAGAATACAGCTTTTACGCCTTTTTCGCTCAGTGTATCGAGAATTTGTGCAGTATAGCCGTTTTCGTAGCCCTCATCGAAAGTAAGACAGATCTTTCCGTCGGAAGCGAGGAACTTCGCGCCGAGAGCACTATACTTTTCCTCCGCCCTTACCGCGTCAATGGGGCGGTTCTTGTCGTCGCGCTCCTTGCCGAGCCCCCAGCCGATCTTTTCATTCTTCATGGCTGTTCTGCCGATGTAGGACGAGGCAAAAGCCGCCTCGTCTGTTACTATGGGACCGTCCTTGATGTCCTTGTCGGAAACTATGCCGCTGTCCGTGACATCGGAGGGTCTGGTGTCGTCCGTTATCCGGTCAGGCTCGTTTTCGGCTGTGTCGGCTGTTTCACCGTGGTCGGTGACTATTCCGTCCCTGCCTGCCTCATATTCGCCGTCGTCCATGGTCCCCGCAGTGGTTGTGGTGGAGGACGCAGGGGTATTTGCGGTGGTGCCCGAAGTACCCGCATTTCTGTCCTTGTCCGCACAGCCCGCCAGTGAGAATGTCACAGCGAGGAGTGCGCATACGAGCAGTGCTGCTTTAAGTTTCATGATATATCATTTCCTTTCGGTTTGTCGTGATATTGCATTTTTCAATATGATCTCCCGTTTAACTCACCAAAAATGGGTGCAGCGTCACGCTGCCGCAGGTCAAGGGCGCGCAGCCCTTGTGCCGTCTGCAAAGACAGCGCGCAGGCGCTTTGGTGAGTTATCCGCGTGATCGTATTTTTCAATGCGGTTTTATTATTTCCGCGCGAGCCGTTTTTATGCAAAAAAATAACAGACCCGGTGATCGGGTCTGTATCATGGATCAGCAGCGTCTTACTTCTTTATCGTAACTTTCTCAACATCATCGTGAGCAGTGCGGTTCTCGGCGATAGCGGTCTTGAGCACACGAATACGGTTGCGGTCGCTTCCGGTCTCGACAACTACGGTATCTTCCTGTATGCTGAGCACTCTGCCGATAATGCCGCCGATAGTCACTACCTCGTCGGCTACCTGAAGGCTCTCGCGCATTTCCTTTTCCTTCTTGGCGCGGTTCTTCTCCGGGCGAATGAGCAGAAAGTAGAATACAACGAGCATAAGCGCAAGCGGAACGATCGTTATGAGCAGTGATGTAATGTTAAATCCCTGAGCGTTGGGATCTGCTGCTGTGGCAGCCATTAATGTAAAAATGTCCATATTTACGTCCTTTCTTTTGTGCAATTTTCCTGTCATTCTATTATACTATATTTTTTTCCTAATTGCAAGTATTATTTGCAACAATTTATCGTCATATTTTGCATTCCGCAATAACAAAAGTGACAGCGGACACAAAGCCGCTGTCACTTTACATTCGGTCATATACTCAACGTATTATTCAACCACCTGGGTCCAGCCGAATTCGTCCGGGATACGACCCCACTGGATACCGGTAAGTGTATCATAGAGCATCTGGGAGATCGGTCCGATCTTACCGTCGTTGATCTTCATTACAAGGTCACCGTACTTGAGCTCGCCGATAGGAGAAATAACAGCAGCAGTACCGGTTCCGAACGCTTCCTTGAGTGTTCCTTTCTTGTAGTTATCAACGATCTCGTCGATCGAGAGAAGTCTCTCGGATACTTTGTAGCCCTTTGCTCTGAGGAGCTCGATCATGGACATTCTTGTGATACCGCCGAGGATAGAGCCGCGGAGCTCAGGTGTAACGACTTCGTCGCCGAGAACAAACATAACGTTCATGGAGCCGACTTCTTCAACGTACTTTCTCTCAACGCCGTCGAGCCAGAGGGTCTGCTCATAGCCCTGTTCAGCAGCTTCTTCCTGACCCTTGAGGGAGATAGCGTAGTTAGCGCCTGCCTTTGTGAAGCCGGTACCGCCGATGACTGCACGGACATACTTCTGCTCAACAAAGATCTTTACGGGCTCGATACCCTTTTCATAGTAAGCGCCTACGGGCGAGAGGATAACGCAGAAAATGAGGTGTTTTGCGGGGTGAACGCCTACATGGTGGTCAACCGCGAATACGAACGGACGGATATAGAGGGAAGTATCCTTCTCTGTGGGGATCCAGTCCTGGTCGATCTTTACGAGTTCCTTGATAGCCTTGATGACGAAATCGCCGTCAAACTTCGGTATGCAGAGACGCTCGCAGGAGGTGTTCATTCTTGCCATATTCTTTTCGGGGCGGAAGAGCTGGATCTTGCCCTCTGCGGTGCGGTAAGCCTTCATGCCCTCGAAGCACTCCTGAGCGTAGTGGAGCACCATAGAAGCGGGGTCGAGCTCGAACGGACCATAGGGAACTATTCTCGCGTCATGCCAGCCTTCGCCGTCATCATAGTTCATAACGAACATATGGTCGGTGTAGTAGTTGCCGAAGCCGAGCTTTGTCTGGTCGGGCTTCTGCTTGGGATTAGTGGTCTTTGTTACTTTGATCTCCATAATATTGCCTTCCTTTATACTTTTTTGTCCTGTGGGACTATTCTTATATATTATAGCACTTTTTCTGCAATTTGTAAATACATAAATTGCAAATGGCAGGAATATTGACAAAAAAGTTGAAATGTGGTATTATATACTTGCGACATAAACCGAATAATTGTGTATCTCACCGTGTATTTCTATCTATGGTAGAAATATAGGCTTTTTCGTCACGGTGAGGTAGGTACTCTCTTCTTCGTTTCGGTTTGTGTCGCAGCAATCAAGGCTTGTATTTTTACGGTGCGCAGCCTTGTTGCTGCGCATTTTTGTTTGTGCGGGAAACGGGCGCACTGTGGAAAGGAACTTCCAAAAATGAATTATTGTTCAAAATGCGGAAAGCCACTTGAGGAAGGGAGCGCATTCTGCGCAAACTGCGGAGCTGCGGCAGAGGTCGGAGTCGTACCGAACGCATCTGGATCCAACAGCGGGAAAAAGTCCGGCCTTTCAAATCTGAAGATAGATATTTTTTCAACAGATGAACCGCTCAAACCCAAAATAATAATACTTCTTGTTCTGATAGCATTGGTTGGCTGGGGCGGTCTTGGTTACGCTATTGAAGGTCTTTTCAAAATATCATTGCCTGCGCCCATAGCTCTGATATTTGTTATCCCTCTAATTGCGTCGATCATTGTTCAGGGAATACTGACGTTCATTTTGTGCTGGAACTTTCTCAAATACAGAATGGTGTTTCTCGTCCCGACACTGATCTTATCATTATTCGGCTGTTGCTTGTATTTTATTATTATCCCGATCGTAACTATCAGACATATAATAACGTTCTTTATAAGGAAAAACAAGCGCTGAACATATTTATTTTTAACTCAAATACCCCGTGAGCATCAAAACTCACGGGGTGATTTTTTTATATATCCGGTGCAGGGCTTGCCCTGCCGCGGGGACCGGGGCGGCGTCAGCCCCGGAACTGCCTGTTAAGGCGCGCGGAGGCGCTGCTCAAACCTCTTTGAAATAGGCGATATAGCTCTGGAAATCGCCCCACATATTGGGGATATGGAAGCCGTTGTTCATGAGGAACGCGCCGGAGAACACCTTGCCGGACTCTTCATGGAGGTAGTTTCTGGACTTATCGAGCCCGCGGAGTTTTATACGATGCTCGAAAACGCTGGGTTCTTTCAGCACCTGCACATATTCGAGGAGCGTCTCGCTCTTGTCCTTTGAGACGAACTGCCACGCGTCGAAGCGGTCGTTTGCGAAGGGATCTCCGAGACGGTAGTAATCGCCGGTGCGGACAAGGGGGTTGTACTTGTTGAATTCGGCGATCTGGTCTTTAATTGCAGCCTTATCGTCATCGCTTATCCTTGTGACATCGAGCTCATAGCCGAACGTGCCGACCATTGCAACGTGTCCGCGAGTTTTGAACGGCGTGATCCTGCCGACGCAGTGGTTGGGGCTGTCGGAAACATGGGCGCCGAAGCAGGAGCAGGGGTAGCACATGGAGGTGCCGTACTGGATCTTGAGGCGCTCTATGGCATCTGTGTCATCGCTCGTCCATATCTGCGGCGAATAGTAGAGCATTCCCGCGTCAAACCGCGAGCCGCCGCCTGCACAATTCTCCAGGAGCAGGTCGGGGAAGTCGGTGAGGAGCCGTTCCTGAAGTTCATAAACGCCGAGGACATAGCGGTGCCATATCTCGCGCTGGCGTTCCGGCGGCAGTATCTCGTTGCCGACCTCGCAGAGCTGGCGGTTCATATCCCACTTGACGTACTCGATATTCGCGGAGGAAAGAATCTCGTGCATTCTTCCGTAGATGTAGTCGCGTATCTCCTTGCGGGAGAAGTCGAGAACGAGCTGGGAACGGGCGGTGGTGCGCGGTCTGCCCTCTATGTGCAGGCACCAGTCGGGGTGTGCCTTGTAAAGTTCGCTGTCGGGGCTTATCATTTCCGGCTCGAACCAGATACCGAATTTCAGTCCGATCTTGTTGACCTCATCTACCAGGTATTTCAGACCGCCTTTGAGCTTTTCTTCATTTACGAACCAGTCTCCGAGGGAGGAACGGTCATCGTTCCTGTGCCCGAACCAGCCGTCGTCCATTACGAGCATCTCTATGCCGGCTTTTTTGGCTTCTCTTGCAATATCGAGGAGCTTCTCCGTATCGAAGTTGAAATATGTCGCTTCCCAGTTGTTTATGAGGATCGGACGGCGGATATCTTTCCATTTGCCGCGGATAAGGTTGCTGCGCATGACATCATGGAAATTGCGGGACATCTTTCCGAGACCTTCCGCAGAGTAGGTCATTATGACCTCGGGAGCCTGGAAGCTCTGGCCGGGCTCAAGGTGCCATGAAAAGTCGTAGGGGTTTTCGCCTATCACGATACGGGTCTTTTCGTACTGGTAAACATCAGCCATAGCGAGGAAAGAACCCGACCAGCACAATGCAAAACCGTAGCACTCGCCGTAGTCCTCTGTTGCGGTGTGGTCGCAGATCGCAATGAAGTTATTGTGAGCGTGGCTTGTGGAACCGCGGTTGGAGTCTATGGACTGCTTTCCGAAGCGGAGCGGGAAACGCTGAACATGGCGCTCTCTCGCCCATGTGCCGTAGAGCGTTATCATATCGTAGTCCATTCTGTCGAGATCGACGCAGCAGGACAGGAGCCTCTGGAGCTCAAGCGGGTCGGAGCCTTTGTTTGTGACCTTGACGGAGCGGGTGATGACATCGACGTTCTCGAAAACGCTGTATTGCAGTATTATTTCGAGACCGGTATGAGGGTCTTCACAGATAAGATCAAGGGAGGTGACTTCGCTGTCGTTGTTGGCGAATGTCGCGGGCAGCCCTTCGAGCTTTTTCTTGCCCTTGTAGATCTTGTGGTCTTTATAGTATATCTCGCAGGCGGTCATGCCGAGCTTATCTTTTACTTGCATACAGGGCTCGCGGAAATCCGCAACGCCGCTTGTGGAGTATTCTATCGGCGCGCAGTCGAAAGAATGGGGCCCCATAGCGTCGTGAGTTGCAGGAACAAAGGGCGCCCCGTCCGGGATACGCAGGTTGTATGTAAGATCGGTCTCGGGAACAGTTGCTCCGTAGTATAAATGGAGAATGTTTTTACTTTCTGTGATATGGAATGCGTAGCTTGAAGCAGGAGTATCGAGCTTGAAGACGCGGGCTTTTTCGTTGTAGATGATCGGCATTTTTATTGTCCTTTCGTTTGAGTTTTCTGTGCGGTTTCGCCCCGCAGACAGTGAAGATCGTTTTTGACAGTCCCTGCCGGCGGTGGCGACTTCATTTCTGTCACCGGCGACAGAAACGAAGCAAAGAACGCCGCCCGCTGCATTGTCAAAGTAGCTCGGGGGACCGCACAGGGGCTTTAAAGCATACTGCGGACAGATCGTTCCGGGGGTTAAGCCAGACTTGTTCAGCGAGCTCTTTGACTATTTGCGGGAACAGGGTGAAGATCCCAGAGAACGGTTTTTCAGCTTCGCGCGGTTCATCACACTGTTCCTCTGAACTTCGGGACGGCTCAGACTGTTAAGTGGAGAGCGAAGATGCTTTACGCAGGGGCGCTCGCTTCGACGGCGGATTGCAAAAGGGGCTGACGGTTACGGAGCTGATTAATTGGCGGGTACGGATCCCGCCGTCGTTTGTCTCCGACAGGGAGATCTTTACAGAACCGGTTCATTGCCCTCGTTGTGGACTTCTTTCGTGTGAAGCACAAAAACCGTTACAAAATACAGCATCACCGAGATAACAAGAGCTGTCCCTATGCTTACGATAACGTTGAGCTGGCTTATCTCTCCTGCAGCTGATGCCGTTCCTGCTGCCGACAGCAGTGCGTTCGCGGATTCGCCGGAGCCCGCAGCCGCGCTCATGGCTATTGACGACAGCGCAAACGGGTTGAATCTGTCCACCCGGAAGAATGACAGTACCGTCGGGAGTATCATGTGCATTATGATAACGGCTACGACAGCGATATTTGAGCTTCCGGTGCATAATCCTATGCAGAACTGCACCGCCGTGGAGAATGCAAGATATATCCCGGCGCAAAGAGCGGAAAGCCATACCATATCCCATTTCAGCTCGGAGGGGAAGAAGATGAGCGACATTCCCGCGCCCGCGATCATTGCCGCGACAGACGCAGCAAATATAACGAGCGGGTAGATAAGGAATTTTGGGAGTGTGTATTTTTCCGCGGTAAGTCCGGCACATTGCGGTATAAGCACCGAGCGTTTCTTCTGTTCGCCGCCCGCCGCCGCCTTGAACAGGAACAGTATCACGATCGAGCCTATTCCCGCCACCTGTTCCGCGTTGTACATTATCATATCCGAGGCAGAGAACGATGTGTAAAGATCGAGCATCTGGGTATAAGTCTCTTCGTCCGGCATGGCGTCTTTGAGGGTCTGCATCATTCCGCTCATCATGCCGAACATAACCGGCGACATGACCGCAAGGGCGAGCATAACGAGTATGACTGCCGCAAGCCGTCCGCCCCGGGAAAAGAACATCATTTCTTTTCTCAGTCCGTTTATCATTACTGCCAGTGCCCCCCAACTATACTCATATAGACCTGCTCAAGGGTCGGTCTTGAAAGTCTGACCTCCGATACGGGGATATCGTTGGCGGCGATAAACTTCAGCGCCTCTGCCATTCCCGTCTTTCCGTCCTTTACGTCGGCGGCTGCAAAGCCGATCTTTTCGTTTATTTCCACTCTCTCCGCGAAAGGCATATCCCTCAGGAGCCCGTAAACACGCTCGTCCGGGTCGGAAAGCCGGAATTCAACGCTTTCCATGCCGAATCCGGCGAGTATCTGGTCTGTGCTGCCCTCGGCGGCAAGCCGCCCGTCGCGCATTATCCCTATACGGTTGGCGACTCTCTCGACATCGCTCAGTATATGCGTGCAGAGCAGTATCGTGCAGCCGGTGTCGGACAGGTTCCTTATGATGTTCATGACTTCCGCGCGCCCTTCGGGGTCGAGTGCGGAGGTGGGTTCGTCGAGTATCAGCAGTTCAGGCTTGTCGAAGATAGCCGCCGCGATGCCGAGTCTCTGGGTCATACCGCGGGAATAGCCTTTTATGCGTCTTTTTCCGCCCTCGGTCAAGCCGGTTATGGCAAGGCAGGCGGCGATACGCTTTTTCACATCTCCCGTGTACTTTGTGCAGTACGCGATGTAGCCAAGGTACTCATACCCGTTCATATACGGGAACATGGAGGGCGTTTCGGGAAGATAGCCGATCTTGATGCTGTTGGTGCCGTCTTCGCCGAGAACGATCTCGCCGTCGTCCTTTGGTATGATGTTGCAGATTATACTCATGGTCGTCGTTTTCCCACAGCCGTTCTTGCCGAGGAAGCCGTAGACATCGCCTTTGTTTATGGTCATGTAAAGCCCGTCGAGGACTTTGAAATTCCTGTAGCTTTTATAAAGATTTCTGATCTCAAGCATTTTACTTTACTCTCGGCTTTCTTCCGGTAAGGAACTCCACCGAGCGCTCTATCGAGCTCCTGACGTGCTCCATTTCCGGTTTGTGAAGGTTCCCGGCGTTGCGGTAGTCGAAGCTGTTGCAGAAGTCGTTCACATCGGAGTTGAGCTGTTTTACATACTCTTCCACGAGGGCGTCGAGATCTTTCTGGAACTGGGCGATATCGGCTTTCTGCATCTTTTCCGCGGCTTTGCGGTTGAGCATATTATAGTGGGGAACGCAGACATACTGCTGTGCCTTGAAAAGGTTCCTGAACTTCGGATCCTTGACGTACATCACGAAGAACGTTTCGAGCATATGATCTATGCCCCAGTTCACCTTGCTGCACACAAAGCAGGTGTCTTCCATTTCGGAGGACTTTTTTGCCTTGGCGTTTTTGGAGAAGAATATGCTCTTTTTCTCGAAGATGTTCTTCCGGGCATTTTCGAGGTAGGTGTTGAGCATAAGCCCCAGCGAGAGGCGGTTGTTCTGCTGCATCAGCATCTCGAAATGCGTCAGGCAGAACCCGAGCTCGTTGGTCTCCATGCGGACGTCCGGCTCCATCATCGCCGCGCCCATGATATACTCACAGATATGCTGCTCCACCGTATCTCTCATGCGGCAGAACGGACAGCCGTCCTTAGGCTCGAAGACTTCGTTTATCGGTATGGTTAAAATGCTTTCTCTCATAATTACCTCATATTATGTGCGGAATGCGGGACGTATTATGGGTCATGTGTTGTTAAGATCCCAGTCGATCGGGGCAATGCCTTTGCTTTCAAGAAAAGCGTTGCATTTTGAAAAGTGCCTGCAGCCGAAGAAGCCGCGGTGCGCCGAGAGCGGCGACGGGTGCGGTGCGGTAAGTATGCAGTGCCGGGGATTCGTTATGAGCGGCACTTTCGATCTTGCGTTGCTGCCCCAGAGTATGAATACTATGGGCTCCTCCCGTTTGTTGAGCAGCTCGATTATATGGTCGGTGAAGATCTCCCAGCCTTTGCCGTTATGGCTGTTGGCCAGGCCGCGGCGGACGGTGAGCGATGTGTTCAGCAGAAGTACCCCCTGTGCTGCCCATTTCGTAAGGTCGCCGGTCTTCGGTATCGGAATGCCGAGGTCGGAGTTCAGCTCCTTGTAGATGTTCTCAAGGGACGGAGGAAGTCTGACACCGCTATGTACCGAGAACGCGAGCCCGTGAGCCTGACCCGGCTCATGATAGGGGTCCTGACCGAGTATCACTGCCTTTACCTTGCTGTACGGCGTGAATTTCAGCGCGTTGAAGATGTCGTACATATCCGGGTATATGGTGAAGCCGTTGTACTCGGCTTTAAGGAACTGGCGGAGCTGCAGATAATAGGGCTTTTCAAACTCGCCGCTCAGCAGCTCGTCCCAGTCGTTTCCTATGCTTACCATGCGGAATCAGCCCTCTATCCAGACCTTCTTCATGACAACGGGAGTAACGGGCTTGTCGGAGTAGTCGGTCTCCGTATCGGCGATCTCGTCAACAACGTCCATGCCTTCGATGACCCTGCCGAATGCGGCATAGCTTCCGTCGAGATGGGGGGCGTCCTTGTGCATGATGAAGAACTGGCAGCTTGCCGAGTTGGGGTCTGCCGCTCTCGCCATGGAGATAACGCCTCTTGTGTGTTTCAGGTCATTTTTGAAGCCGTTGGCTGCAAATTCGCCCTTGATGTGCTCGCCGGAGTTGCCGGTGCCGTTTCCGTGAGGACAGCCGCCCTGGATCATAAATCCGCTTATTACTCTGTGGAATGTGAGTCCGTCATAAAAGCCCTTGTTTACGAGCTTTTCAAAGTTTGCAACAGTCTCGGGAGCCACTTCGGGACAGAGCTCAAGCTTTATCTGCTTTCCGTTTTCAAATTCGATGATTACCATGTTACATTTTCCTTCCTTTTACGATTATTACTGCCAGTATTGCGCCGACGGCGATCACAGCCGCCGCAAGAGCCGCAATAATGATGATATACACCGTGTCCGACTGATCGGACGCGGGGATCTCCGTGGTTTTGGGGTCTGCGGCGGGGAATGCCGCATCTTCTGCGCCGGAGGTGGTGTCATCGCCGACGTCTTTGTCAAGGGGTTGTGAGGTGATCTCGGAGAGCCTTTCCTCTCCTATCACCGTGACCTCGCCGAGAAGCTCCGTTTCCGGCTTTGCGGCGAAGTAGTGCCGCCGTTCAGCCTTGTCCGCCCTGTGATTGAGCGCCAGCGCCTCGTCGGTTATGTCGAAGTACATATATTTCGGTCTGCTGTCGGTGCGTTTGCCGCTGCCGTATGTGCCGGAGCCGTCCCAGCAGGAATCCACCCACACCCAGCGCTCTTCCTTTTCATACCAGAAAGCCGACCATTCGTGGTTCTGCTTGCCTTCCTCAAGTTCCGCGTAGTGCATTCCCTCGTTGACGACGCCGCCCTTTATGTTCACGGCATCTATGCCTATCGACTCCGCCATGGCGCAGAACAGGTTCGTGAATCCCGCACATACCGTTTTTGCAGTTTTCAGGACGTTGCACAGCGCGATAGTTGAAGCGGTAACGCCGGTGTCGCGGGCATCGTTGTCGTAGTACACTTTCTCCGAGATGAAGCGGGATATTGCGCGGGCTTTTTCGTAGTCGTCGTCAAGACCTTCCGTTTCGCGCTCGGCGAGCATTTTTATCTGCTCAAGCGCTGCCGCGATCTCTTCCGCGTCCATTGTTGGGCTCAGATAGACCGCCGCGGCTTCCGCAGGGGCTTCGTAGATATGCTCAAATACCCGTGGGTTGGTCTCGCTGTATCCGTTCGTGGGGAAATACCAGCCGCGCTCTTCGTCGTAGAAGATGAAGTATCGCATAGCCGCCCCGGAGTTGAACAGGAGCGTGAGTTTGTGCTCGCCTTCGTCGAAAGGCGTCACGGTGAGCTCGGACTCAAATGTTCCGTCCTCGTGGGCTTTCATGGAGTAGGATCCTGCGGTGTCATCTGAATCCTTGTCTATGAATATCTTACGCACGCGGTCGCCGGTGTACTTTCCGCGTATCGAGATCGTCTTTTTTGCAGTTTCAAAGACCGAGTAGTTATCGCTGCTGCGTGATGTGCGGAGAAGGTTGGTGCTTCCCGAAGGTTCGTCGTAGTCATCGGCGGATACCGGAACGGCGCAGAGCATGACGGCTGCAAGAAACGGGATAATACATATTAAAATCAGTTTTACCCGCCTTTCGTAAGAAAAGCGGGCGTTTTTCAGATACAAGATCAGATCCCTCCGGTATTTCGGATCGGCTTCTGCCGGTCAGAACATTTTCCTGAGCTCGTCCTTGTCGGGGCTGAACGTCATAGCTACATCCCTTGTTATGACATTGTCGCGGGCGAGACGCTTCAGGCTCTCGTTCATTGTTCTCATACCTGCGGAAACGTTTGATGCCATGACCTGTTCGATCTGGTGGATCTTTTCGGTACGGATATTGTTTGCGCAGGCATCGTTGTTGATAAGTATCTCGAAGGCTGCCACACGGCCTCTGTCCGTGTTCACGCACGGGATCAGCATCTGGGAGATGACGCCTCTGAGGTTGGCGGAGATCTGTGAACGGATCTGGTTCTGTTCCTCGGACGGGAAAACGTCGATGATACGGTTGATCGTCTGTGCGGCGCCGGTGGTATGCAGGGTACCGAGGACAAGGTGTCCGGTCTCTGCTGCAGTAATAGCGAGACGGATAGTTTCGTAGTCACGCATCTCTCCGACGAGGATAACGTCCGGGTTCTCACGCAGACCGCTTCGCAGTGCGGCGTTGAAGTCGGAAACGTCGGTGCCTATCTCACGCTGATGTATTGTAGCGAGTTTCGGCTCGTAGATGTACTCAACAGGGTCTTCGATGGTAAGTATATGGCACGGCCGCATATTATTGATATGATCGACCATTGTTGCGAGGGTGGTGGACTTGCCCGATCCGGTAGGTCCGGTAACGAGGATAAGGCCTTTAAGCTCTTTTGTCATCTCGATAGCCGCGTTCGGGAGCATTATATCCTTGAAAGAAGGAACGTGTTCGTTGAGCAGTCGGATAGCTGCAGCGAGTTTACCGCCGTTCTGGTGATAAACGTTTACTCTCTGGCGGCCGCCGGACGAACAGGTGAAGGAGAAGTCGAGGTCGATGTTTTCGCCGAGCTTTCTTTCCTGATCCGCTGTGAGCATGGACAGGATCAGCCTGTATGTGTCGTCGTCCTTCATATCGAACTTTTTGAGCTCACCGTTTATACGGATCGCGGTAGGTGCTCCGACAGTAAGGTGAATATCGGATGCGTTCTTGCTTCTTGCAAAGTTTACGAGCTTGTCTAATTCCATATCCTTTTCCTTCCTTTGACAGAACTTATTTTATTTTAAATTGTATGCCGCTGACGGAGAGATATACCTCCTGGGCCGTATTTGCGATACGCTGGTTCACCATTCCCATGATATCGCGGAAGGCGACCTCTTCCGGAGAAAGATGCATGACCGAGAAGCCGGGTTCTATCGTGATTATGACGAGAGCTCCGTTGAGCTCTTCGACACGGTTCATACACTCTATGACGTTGTTTACGACATAGTTCCGGATCTTTTCGGATTCTTCCCTTGTGATCTTTGAGATATCCTTTGCCGTATTTTTCATGGCATTCGTAACGAACCCGGCGAGGTCGTCGAGAATGAAGAACTTATGGTCTTTCATAAGCGACACGGGATCGTTCACGCTGTTGATTATCTCCCATTTTACATCGTTTTCCTTGTTGGAAAACTCAAGTCTGTTAAGAGTTTCTTCTTTCATTTCCGGGCTGGTGTTCATGTAAAGAACGTTGTCGCAGGTCCTGAAATAAGATATTGCCCATCTGCTCTTGCCGCTTGCGGCACTGCCGGTGACGAGGGTTATACTTGCCATGATAATACCTCCGTGGCATATTTGACCTATACGAACGGGGAGTAATGCGCTGTTGTGAAACAACACAAATACACAAATTAATTATAAACATTTTTCTTCAAAAAGTCAAGTATATTCTTACAATTGTGCATAATATTGCCGCATGAAAAATCTGCACAAAAAGTACTTGTTTTATTTGTGTATTTGTGATATAATAATAAAGTATGATTTCTTGCATTTAAAAGGAGACGATATATATGGACAGATTTTCCGAGCAGCTCGTCGCGAAGCTCTCTACCGGAAAGGATATGTTCCTCAGGGGGTGCCTTGTCGCGGGAGCTATGCTTCTGATAGGTGTTATTATTTTCTTTCTTGGTGCATTCAACCTCTGGCTCATTGCGCTGTGCCTTAGCGCGGCGGTCATCTGGGGGGTTGTCTGGCTGCTCCAGGGAACATTCGTGGAGTATGAGTACATCGTCACCAACGATGACCTCGATATTGACAAGATCATAGGAAGAAGAAAGCGCAAACGCCTTATAACCGTAAGCCTTCGCGAGGCTAAGGAGCTTTATGAGTACGATCCCGCAAAGGAAGTGAACGCTTCCGTCACAGTAATGGCGCATGACGAGTCGGGCGTGGGAATGTACTGCTTTATCTGCGCAACGAAGGAATACGGTGATCTTGCGATCGTATTCAATCCCGACAAGCGTACACTTTTCAATATGATCGGCGGGTTTTCTCCCGCTGTGAGAGCTAAATACTCCGAGCTGTATAAAAAAGTAAAGCCTTCGGAGACGGAAGACGATGAAGATGAGACGGAGAGTGCGGACAATGCCGTGAACGAAGCAGATGAAGCTCCGGACGGCACGGAGGAATAACTTGAAAAAAGCACTTCTTAAAAGCTCGCTCCGCGAGATACGTTCGACCCTCAGCCGCTTTCTCTCTATCTTTGGTATAGTTGCAATAGGCGTAGGCTTTTTTGCCGGCGTAAAGACAGCCGCTCCCGATATGCGCAATACCGTGGACGATTACCTTGACGGCTCGAAGCTCATGGATATGCGGCTCGTTTCGACATACGGCTTCGATGACAACGACATAGCGGCGCTCCGTGAGATCGGGGGCGCGGAGGTGTATCCTTCGTACTTTACCGACCTTGTGGCGCATTACGCCGACCGTTCTCCTGCAGCCGCAAGACTTATCGCGGTCAGCGACGCGGTAAAGGAAGAAAAGCTCAACATACTTGCTCTCGTTGACGGACGTATGCCGGAAAAACCGGGGGAATGCGTCGTCAATTCCACAAAGATGATGGGCGGCCCCACGATCGGCGACAGCGTGACATTCACCGATAACAGCGGCGCTGTGCCGGAGGACATCATATCGGTGAACGAGTACACTATCGTCGGCAAGGTGCGCTCCGCCATGTACATAGACAAGACCACCCGAGGCAGCACTTCCGTGGGCAACGGGTCCATAGAGTCCGTATATTACATTCCCGAGGAGAACTTCTGCGTTGAGTATAACACCGAGGTTTATCTGCGGTTCCCGGAGCTTGACGGATATAATTGCTACGAAAGCGATTACAAGGACGCCATGGACGAGCTCAAGGACAGGGCGGAGGACATAGGCGAAAGACGCGCAGAGGAACGCTTTGCGGATATAAAGCGGGAAGCCGACGAGAAACTTGCGGACGCGGAAAAAGAACTTGCAGACGCGGAAGCCGAGTACAACGACAAGATAGCCGACGGTGAGAAGGAGATCTCGGACGGCGAGAAAGAGATCGCAGACAATGAGCAGAAGATAGTCGACGCGGAAGATGAGATCGCGGAAAATGAGCAGAAGCTCATCGACGCGGAAGCCGAGATCGCCGAGAACGAACAGAAGCTCATTGACGCGCAGGCAGAGATAACCGACGGTGAAAAGAAGCTTGCGGACGGCGAAAAAGAGATCGCCGACAATGAAAAGAAACTCTCTGACGGCGAAAGCGAGATCGCGGACAACAGAAAGAAGCTCGATGATGCCCGGAAAAAGTATGACGACGGGCTTAAAGAATACAATGACGGACTGAAGAAGTACAACGACGGTCTGGCGGAATATGAGAAGAACCTCGCGGAGCTGAACTCGCGGAAAGAGCAGCTCGAAGCCGCCTGGGAAGAATATAACGCGGGTGCGGAAGCGCTTGAAGCCGGAAAAACTCAGCTTTCGGAGCAGAAAGCCGCGGTAGAGGCGGGGTTGGCACAGGCTGCCGCTGCTATGGGCGTGCCGGAGATCACCGATGAGATGCTCGTGCAGCTCGCACAGGCGGATCCGCAGATGGCACAGCTCGCCGCGGGAAAGCAGGCGATAGCCGATGCGGAAGCGGAGATATCGCAGAATGAAGCTGTTCTTGCAGCTTCAAGAGCACAGCTCGAAGAAGGTCAGTCCCAGATCGACGAGGGGAGCCGGCAGCTCGAAGAGGGCAAAAAGACCCTTGATGACAGCAGGAAACAGCTTGATGAAGCAGCGGCAACGCTGGAAAATGCAAAGAAAGAGATAGATAACGGAGACGCGGAGCTTGCAAAAGCGGAAAACGAGCTCGCCGACGGCAGAAAAAAGCTTGAGGACGGGAAAAAGGAGCTTGCCGACAACAGGGCAAAGATCGAGGACGCAAAACGCGAGCTTGCCGACGGCATAAAAGAGATCGAGGACGCAAAGCAGGAGGTCGCGGACGGCTGGGTCGAGCTGAACGACGGCAAGACCGAAGTTGAAGACGGCAAAAAGGAGCTTGCGGACGCGAAAGTCAAACTCGAAGACGGCAGAAAAGAACTTGAAGACGGAAAGAAAGAGGGCGCGGAAAAGATTGCCGACGCAAAAGCGGAGCTCGATGATGCGCGAAGCAAGATCGACGACCTCTCGAAGCCGAAATGGTACGCGTTTACCCGCGACGGTAACCCCGGATACTCGGAATACGGCGAGAATGCCGACAGGATCAATAATATCGCCAGCGTGTTCCCCGTGTTCTTCATAGTTGTGGCTATGCTTGTCTGCCTTACAACGATGTCGCGTATGGTGGAGGAGCAGCGTGTCGGTATAGGTACACTGAAAGCCCTCGGCTACGGAAACGCCAGCATCATCTTCAAGTATATGCTTTACGCGGTATCGGCAACTCTGCTGGGCTGCGTCGTAGGATTTACGGTGGGTATGTATCTGTTCCCATACGTTATAATCACGGCTTACGGTATGATGTACGACATTCCCGGGATCTCACTCGGTATAGACCCGGTCACCGCGGCTTCGGCGACTCTCGTGTTCACGGCTGCGACTGCGCTCACGGTGTACTTCACGTCCCGCTCGGCGCTTGCGGAACAGGCTGCGCAGCTCATGCGGCCGAAAACCCCGAAAAACGGCAAGCGGATACTGCTTGAGCATATAACGCCGATCTGGAAACACTTCAATTTCAGCGGCAAGGTGACTGCGCGCAACCTTTTCAGGTACAAGCGGAAGATGCTCATGACGGTCATCGGTATTTCCGGCTGTACGGCGCTTCTGCTCACGGGACTTGCGCTTTACGATGCGATAAACGACATTATCGCCAAGCAGTTCAACGATATCCAGGATTACCAGGGTATCCTTGCGTATGACCGCGAGGAACACCCCGAAGCTGCTGACGAGGCGGCGGATATAATAGCTGCAAATGGCGGCGAGAGCATAAGGGTGTATCAGAAGCTCGTCAAGGTGAATGCAGCGGGAAAATCCGTCAATGCTTATATTGCAGTCCCCTCCGAGCCGGAGAAGTTCACCGAATTCTTCGACCTGCGGAGCAGGACCACCGGCGAGAGATTCAGCCTTACAGATGATACCATTTATATAGATGAAAAGACGACGCTGCTGCTCAACGGGATATCTGCCGGCGACAGTGTTGAGATCGAGCTCAGCGAGACGGAAAAATACACTGTCACGGTGACGGCGCCCTTTGAGAACTATCCGAACCACTACGTCTATATGACCGAGGGCGGATATGAGCGCATATTCGGTGAAAAGCCGGAGTACAATGTGCTCTACTTCCGTCACGGGCTCGGCACGGGAGACGAGCAGGATAAACTCGGCGAGGAGCTGCTCGCGGTGGAGGGAGCCCTCAACGTAACGTTCAACTCCAACACCATGGCCACATTTACCCAGATGCTCGATACCCTGAGCATGGTCATCGTGGTCATTATCGCCTCCGCGGGACTGCTTGCATTCGTGGTCATGTATAATCTCACGAACATTAACATTACCGAACGCATAAGAGAGATAGCGACGCTGAAAGTGCTCGGTTTCTACGACGGCGAGGTTGACAGCTATATCTTCCGCGAAAATATCCTTCTTGCGCTTCTTGGCACCGGCGCGGGTCTTGTGCTCGGAATTTTCCTTGCAAGGTTCGTTATAACAACCGCCGAAGTCGATCTCGTGATGTTCGGAAGGAACATATATCCGCTGAGTTTCGTGCTCGCGGCGGCGGCTACGATGCTGTTCTCGGTGCTGGTCACACTTGCGATGCACAAGAGGCTCAAAGATGTGAACATGATAGAAGCGCTTAAATCTGTGGAATAACGATATGTAGTATTATCCGGCAGGCGCCGCACAACATATATTATATGTGCCGCAGAGACTGCAATAAAATATACGGAAAAAATTTTGTAAAAGTGAAACTTTTTTACCGAAATCTCCTACTACCTATATGTAGGGGGTAAAAAGCGAGGTGAGCTTGTTGGGAAGCGATGCGCTTGATGCCTATTTTAACAAAGTCTATGGCGAGACGTTCCGCGCGGTCTCCAGATTCGTTGTCAGCAAATGCGGCAGCGTACAGGATTCCGAGGATATAGTCCAGAATATCTATACCCGCTTTTATCAGCGTATTGCAAAAAAGGGGTACGACGATATCGAGAGCGCCGAGGCTTTCGTTATCAATATCGCGAAATTTGAATGCAGGAACTACTTCGGTTCGGTCAAGAAGCACAGCGTAAGCACAAACTTCTCAGAGTACTCCGAAGAACAGATGGTCGAGATCGAAAAGGAAATGTCCAAAGAGCAGAAAAACCTTGAGGACGTCCTTTGCAATGAGATCCTCGCAAAACAGATCTTCGACGATATTGCCAGAGACGACCCGGTCATTGGTCGTATATTCTATCTTCACTTCGTATGCGATATGAAGCTCGATGAAGTCGCGAAAGAGCTCGACCTTACGCTCTCTTCCGTCAAGAACAAGCTTTATCGTACCATAGAAAGACAGAAGAAAAAATTTGACATCTGATTTATCATTATTATATGAAAGGAGGTTCAGTATATGAATACCAACGACTTTTATAAAGAGCTGTTTGAGAAATATGCTCTCGATGAAGAGAAGATCAGACGCAATGCTATAAAAGCCGCTAAAACTCCCGCATGGCAGAGAGCGGTCGGCGCTCACTGGAAGTCCGCTGTCGGCGCTGCGGCTGCAGTTGCGGTAACGGTCGGCGCGGTTGCTTATACTGTCGGAAACAATGCCGGCAATATCGACATTGATCCACAAGAGAACCTTCTTTCCGCATCTCAGAGACTTCGTGACGCGGAACAGAACTATATGTCCGCTGCAACAGAAGATGAGAGCAAGGCTGAGATATATGTTACTTTCATAGAGGATATCTGCTTCAGCGATATGTCCGTATCGCTTTCAGCCCTCCCGGAAAGTGAAGAAATAGTTATCGAGTGCCTCTACCTTAACGACGGTACGGTTATCCGCGGCGCAGAAGAGATCGAAGCATACGCGGAAACAAGCGGCAATCTCAGCACTATCGCGGGTGCAAAGCTCAGCGCGCCCGTAAGATCTTACAGAGATATCCAGGATCTCTCGAAGGTATATCTTGCAGAGCTCGGCTCCGATGATATAAACGACGAGACATTCTCACCCATAGATTACGATGACGTGGATCCGCTCAGAAATGCTTATGAGTTCATATCCACCACCGCACTCGCGGAATCTACCACAACTCCGTTCTCCTTCGAGAGCGAAGTGACATCGGATACGGTCTCCGAAGTAACCAGCAGCGATGATACAACAGAGCCGCCCGAGGATACGGAAGAACTCGATCCCGTAGATGAACCCGAGGACGATGAAGAGACAGACGAGCCCGACGAAGGTCAGACCGAGGAAACCGAGGAAAGCAGCACTGATGTTTCCGAGACTTCCGCGCCCGAAGAAGAGAGCGAGCCCGCAGAAACAGAAGTGACTACCGCAGAAACTACGGTGGCTTCTTCCGAGATCACGGATCCGCCGGAAGTGGGTCTTATGACCCAGATCTATCAGCTCAATGTTGAAAACGCGCTCGATACACTGCTCATAAAGGATAACGCTATCGTTCTCACAAGGAACGAGGTCTATATCTACAAAGTGGGCGGGATAATGAGCGGCATTGAGAACGTTTATGAGATCTCAAACCCGAAAGTGACATATACCGACGAAAATACAGTTATCATCACAGGCTGTGGAGCAAGCGGCAGGAGGAACACGATCCTCGTACTCGATATCAAACGCGGCTCGGCTGACCTCAAAGACGCAGGTGAGAGCCTTGGTGAGGCTGAGATCGGTACCGTGAACTGCAGCACCTCGGAGGGCAAGTACTTCCTCAAGGCTGTATCGGCTTCTACAACGTATGTGTACGAGCTTATGACCGGCGATGACGGGATCCAGTTCAGACCCCTGTTCGAGTCCGCGGGCGTGGTTTCTCCCGCAGGCTACAGGAACGGCTGGCTGTGGTACACGGCGGCAGATGAGAGTATGAGATATAATCTGTACTCCTTCAACTGCAGCGACGGTTCCACCAAGCTTGAATACAATTTCGGAAGCGTTTGCAAGGTACGCAGAAGCAAGTCCTTCGACAGCTTCATCATAAGCACCAATGACAGCGAGAGCAGCGAGCCCCAGAGCTATGTCTTTGATACGGCAAGAAGCCAGCTCGTGCCCGTTGCGGTAAACGGTGAAGCTATGATAGCTGTGAAAAACGGAACTATATATGTAGGCTTTGACGGCAAGAACTACACGGTATCTTCCGAGGGAGTGCTCACGGAAGCTCAGCATCATGTGGATTACGTCAATAAGCCCGTGAGCAAATACACCATTCTCTCTTCCGACTCAGAGAAGGTAGTAGTTGCAGAAAAAACGGATGCATGGAGCAACTGATAAGTCAGTTCCCCGAATATTAAGATACCCCGCCTGTGAAATATTGCAGGCGGGGTTTACGATTGTATAGCCTATAAACGGGATTTCCCGGGATAGTCCGCGGCCGGTGTCGCCTGCTTCGCGGATCAGAGCGTGAATGTTCCGCCGGTCTGAGCCTTGCGCCACTCGACGTACTCTTCGTAGGTGCCGAGTTTGTCCCAGCAGCCCTTGTCCTTGATCTCAATGATGCGGTTTGCAACAGTCTGAACGATCTCGTGGTCGTGAGATGCGAAAAGAACAACGCCCTTGAAGTCGCGAAGACCGTTGTTGACGGCAGTGATGCTTTCGAGATCGAGGTGGTTGGTCGGACGGTCGAGTATAAGCACGTTGGACTTGAAAAGCATCATGCGGGAGAACATACACCTTACCTTCTCGCCGCCGGAAAGCACGTTTACCGGCTTGAAGATATCGTCGCCGGAAAAGAGCATTCTGCCGAGAAATCCGCGGAGATACGTTTCCGTAACATCATCGCTGTACTGGCGGATCCAGTCGAGTATGGACATCTCGCAGCCTGCAAAGAAATGGTCGGAGTCAACGGGGAAGTAGCTCGTCGTGATCGTGTTGCCCCATTTGTAGCTGCCCTCATCGGGCTCCAGCTCGCCCGTGATGATCCTGAACAGGGTCGTTATCGCTATCTCGCTTTCGCCGAGGAATGCGATCTTGTCCTCGCGTCCGACGGTGAACGATACATCATCGAGCACTTTTACGCCGTCAACCGTTTTCGAGAGCCCGCTTACCTGCAGTATATCCTTGCCGGGTTCGCGCTCCATATCAAAACCTATGAACGGATAGCGGCGGCTTGATGCGGGCATTTCCTCGACTGTGAGCTTGTCGAGAAGCTTTCTTCTCGATGTTGCCTGCTTGGACTTGGATTTGTTGGCGGAGAAGCGCTGAATGAAGGTCTGGAGCTCTTTGATCTTCTCCTCGTTCTTCTTGTTCTGCTGCTTTATCATGCGCTGTATGAGCTGTGACGATTCGTACCAGAATTCGTAGTTGCCCACATACATCTTTATCTTGCCGTAGTCTATATCTACCGTGTGGGTGCAGACGTTGTTCAGGAAGTGGCGGTCATGGGAAACAACTATGACTGTTCCGAAGTACTCCGCAAGGAAATCTTCAAGCCATGCGACCGCATCTATATCCAGATGGTTCGTAGGCTCGTCCATGAGGATTATGTCGGGGTTTCCGAAAAGAGCCTGTGCGAGAAGAACCTTGACTTTCTCGTTACCCGAAAGGCTCGACATATTGCTGTAGAGTATGCTTTCGTCAAGTCCGAGACCCTGCACGAGTTTGGAAGCGTCGCTCTCGGCTTCCCAGCCGTTGAGCTCTGCAAACTCGGCTTCGAGCTCACTTGCGCGGTTCCCGTCCTCTTCGGAGAAGTCCTCCTTCGCGTAGAGTTCGTCCTTTTCCTTCATGACCTCGTAAAGCCGCTTGTTGCCCATTATAACGGTGTCCTGAACCGTATATTCGTCAAAGGCGAAGTGATCCTGGCGCAGCACCGACATACGCAGATCCTTCGGGATCGTAACGGTACCGGTGGTGGGCTCAAGCTCGCCGTTGAGTATTTTCAGAAATGTGGATTTTCCCGCTCCGTTGGCGCCGATAACGCCGTAGCAGTTCCCCTCTGTGAAAAGCAGATCGACGTTCTTGAATAGCGTCTGACCGCCGAACTGTAAACTAACATCTGAAACTGTAATCATTATCCGATGACCTCATTCTGTGTATTTGCCTGTTCCGCGGGAACAGACTGCACTAACCATTATATCATATACTATTTAATAATACAAATCGCTTTTTGAACAAAATCAACACATTAAGCACCGTAATTTTGTATATTTTATGCATAAAATAAAAGCTTCCGAGCTGTCTCGGAAGCTTTTCGTTTTATCAAGTCTATATATCCAGCTTACGATGCAACGGAACGTTGCCGCGGGACGGGGGCGCGTAGCCCCAGCGCCGTCTGCGAAGACCGCGCGCCCGCAGGCGCGCTGAATCACTTTCTGCTGCTGAAGAGCTGTTCGAGATCGCCGTAAACGTCGTCATTGCTGCTGGGCGAGGACGTTCTCGAATTGAGGAAGTCGGCGAAGTTGTTGCCGGAGCTTACCTTGCCGGTGTTGGTGGTCGTGGAGATTATGTCTTCCGCGACACTTCTTTCGGTCGCAGCCTCGAAGCTGTCCTTGAAGCAGGTAGCTATTACCGAGATCGTGATCGAATCTTTCATATCCGGCGGGCCGTAGTTCGCACCTGTGATGATCTCCGCGTCGGGGTCGCAGGCTCTTGTGATAGCCTGCATAGCGTCATCGACGTCCGCCATAAGTGCGTCCTGAGAAAGGGTTATGTAAACGAGGAGTCTGCCGGCGTTCTTGATAGAAGTCTCAAGCAGGGGGCTGTTTACGACCTGGGAAACTGCCTCATCGACCTTTTTATCGCCCGAGCCGGTACCGATAGCGATATGAGCGTCGCCGGCGTTCCTGATTATCGTGCTCAAGTCGGAGAAGTCAACGTTTATGAGCGCTGTTGTGTTTATCATGTCCGAAACGATCTTTACGGAGCGGTGGAGCACGTCATCTACCATTGAGAACGCCTGGGGCACCGTAAGAGCCTTTTCGTTGAGCTGGAGAAGCTTCTGGTTCGGGATTATGACGAGAGCGTCAACGTGCTTTCTGATCTCGTCGATACCCTTCATAGCCTGGTTCATCTTCTGGCTTCTCTCGAAGTCGAAGGGCTTGGTTACCACGCCTATCGTGAGGATACCCATTTCCTGTGCGATCTCGGCTATGACCGGAGCAGCGCCCGTACCGGTGCCGCCGCCCATACCTGCGGAAATGAACACAAGGGAAGCTCCCTTGAGGTACTTTTCTATGTCCTCTCTGTCTTCGCGTGCAGCTTCCGCGCCTACTTCGGCACGTCCGCCGGCTCCGCGGCCCTTTGCACACTTCTTTCCTATCTGGACTCTTCTGATTATGGATTTGTCTTTGTTCTTGAGAGCAGCTACATCGGTATTTACTGCAACGAATTCAATATCAACGTCATCGGCCGCCGCATCTTTTGTGTTCTTGTCACGGAGACCTTTTCTTGCCATAGCTTCAACGGCGTTTCCTCCACCGCCGCCTACGCCGAATACCTTTATACGGATATCGTAAACGGCACTGTCGTCAAGGTGGTCGAACTCGGGTTCCTCTGTCTCTACTGCGAAACCTTCTTCATCGATCTCAATTGCCACGATATGATACCTCCTGAATTTTGTACATAATGACGGAAATGGAGAACACTCCACCGTTCACAAATCGATGTGCTATGAACGCTAAACCCGCACTACGACTGCATTTTTTTCAATATTCATTGTAGCAGATTTCGTTAAAAAATTCAATACCTTTTTCAAAAAAAACTAAATATTTTGTGTTTTTTTTTACGGGCTGTATCTAAATGTTGTGGTTTTTGTAAAATATTGGTAATAATAACGAAATCACTGTTATTCAGCGCTGTTTCCGGCGTCTTCGCCCTCATCGGCTTCTTCCGTGTTTTCGGCATCTTCCGGCTCCTCTTCCTCGGGTAAAGTAGGCAGTGGCGCGGTCGTTATAGGGCGCTGGATCGCGCGGCTCGTATCGGAGACATTCAGGGTGACGTGTTCCGTCTCTGCAATATACCCGCCGTATAGCAGCTCCTTTATCATACGCATCTTTTCGTCTATCTGTAATACCGAACCAAGATGTATCTCTACTCTTGCGTCATATACGAGTATGAGGTCAAGGGCATCTGTGATATCAAGGGAGGTGATGTCTTCAAGTCCGGCTTTTTCGACAGCGGTGCTTATCTGCTGGACGAGATTATCCTGCTCCTCATCTTCCGCCTTTATGAAGCCGCCGACGATGACGGAATCCGCAGGCTTGTAGCCTATGACGTGCATACAGTCCGCATTGCCGGTATCTATTGACATTACGCGGCCTATGTGGGAGATAACATAGTTCTTGCCGCCGTAGCCGAAGCTTACCATTGGCACGGAGCGGGTGACGGTTATTTTTATGGTAGAGGGAAAGACCTTGTCGATAGTGATACTGTCCAGCGTTACGAGCTTGTCCAGAACTTTCTCGGGTATGCCGGAGGTGCTGAGTCTGACGAGGTTCTCGTCTCCTTTGAGACCTGTGGCAGCTATGATCTGCTCGTCTGTGTAGTCGGATTCACCCTCGACGACGATCTTTTCTGTGTTGAAAAGGACAGTAACGGAGAGAACCGAAAAAATAATTACAGCGAGTACAGAAACCATCACATAATACACTACGTTACTGCCGCGCTTATGTTTGCGCTTCTCGCGGAGCTCCTTTTCTTCGCGGCGGCGGGCCTCCTGCTCACGCTTTCTGCGAACGGGGCTTTGCGGCGGAAGCTGTTTTCTGGTCTGTGCAGCTATTTTCTCCTGCTTTTTGGTGTTTTGCGGAGCCGGCTTTTTTTTCGCCGCTTTTTTCTGTGAGCGTTCGGTCTCTTCGCGGAGCTTCTCTTTAAGCTCCTCGCGGCTCATCTCAACTGTCCTGCTCTTATTGAGCCTGTGAAAATCAGGGATAACGCTCACCTCCGTTCATGTTTCCGGTCTGCCGGAATATTTTACCGACAGACCGAATATAATTTATTGCAATAATTTAACCGACCGTAATATTCCGGATCGTTTATACTGTTCTTATATCTGCTCCGACGCTCCTGAGACAGCCTTCAATGTTCTCGTAACCCCGGTTGATATAGCAGATATGACCGATGCCGGTGGTACCCTCCGCGAACAGCGCCGCTGTGACCATTGCTGCTCCGCCGCGCAGATCGCCGGCTTCAAGCTCTGCGCCGGAAAGCCTGTTCACGCCCTCGACGACCGCAACCCGGCCTTCCACCTTTATCTTTGCACCGAGCCGTGTAAGCTCGCTTACATGGCGGTAGCGGTTCTCGAACACTGTTTCCGCGAACATCGTGGTTCCCGGAAGCGTCGCACACAGCGCCATCATGGGAGGCTGCGCGTCTGTGGGGAAACCGGGATATGGGGCTGTGCGTATCTGTGACGGTGCTTTAAGGGTCTTCCGGGCGTTAAGATAGACGCTTCCGTTCCCGAAACCGTAGATGCTGCAGCCGATCTGTTCGAGCACCGGCACCACGAGCCCGAGTGACGGGAGATCCGCCTGTGTCAGCAGTATCTCGCCCCTTGTTATCGCTCCGCAGCACAGATATGTTGCCGCGGCTATTCTGTCCGGCATTACCGTGTACCTGCACCCCGAGAGCCGTTTCACGCCCTCGATATGAATTGTTCCGGTGCCTGCGCCCTTTATTTTTGCGCCGCATCTCGTCAGATACTCCGCGAGATCGCATATCTCCGGTTCTCTTGCAGCGTTGTGGATCTCGGTCGTGCCCTCCGCAAGTACTGCGGCGAGCATCACGTTTTCGGTCGCTCCCACCGACGGGACGGGGAATGAGATCTTCGCGCCCTTGAGCTTCTGGGCGGTGCATACTATGTAGCCGTGCTCCTCGCGTATCTTTGCGCCCATTTTCCTGAACGCGTCAAGGTGGAAATCAATAGGCCGCGAACCTATCTCGCAGCCTCCGGGAAATGACAGTCTGCACTGTCCCGCCCGTCCGAGGAGCGCTCCCATGAATATGATCGACGAGCGCATCTCCCGCATGAGTTTTTCGGAGATCTCCGACGTCCTGAGCGCCGACGCGTCTATGCAGACCACACTTCCCTCACGCTTGCAGGAGCAGCCGAGCGCTGACAGGATCCTGCAGGCAGCGTCACAGTCCGAAAGCTTCGGGCAGTTGTAAAGCTCGGTCTCGCCCCTGCACAGCACCGCCGCTGCAAGAAGCGGGAGCGCGCTGTTTTTTGCGCCCTGGACCGCGATCTCTCCTTCTATGCGCCGACCGCCTCTGATAATGAGTCTGCGCTGTTCAGACATATATATCACCCTTTTTCTGCTTTTTTCACATATTATGCAGAAAAAGGGAGATTTGTGATTTATCGGGTGCGCCGGTCGGAAAGCCCGCGGTTCATTTCTTTTTCTTCGGTGCGGGAAGCTCATCGAGCATAGCGTCGAACAGTCCGCACAGGAATGCCTTGTCGTCGATATTTTCCACAAGGAGCATCTCTTTTGCCCCGTCATACGGCAGTTCCCGGCTTGCCTCCGGCATAAGTCTCAGCGCGGAAGCGACGGGCTTTACGAGGAGCCTGTCGTCGTAGATCCCGCCGACTATCCTGCCTTTGTAGTAGATGATGTACTCGCCCATCATGGGGCGGTATGTTATCTCGTCCAGGCCGGAAAGCTGTTCAAGGACGAAATCGAGGTATTCTTTTTTTGATGCCATTTTTCTCCTCGTCGCGCGAAACCGCTGCGATCATGTACTGACTGCGGTTTACAGGTCTATTTCACGAGATCGAGTATATTCCCGACAACAAGGTCGGTGGAATTCGGTATATTGAGCTTTGCCGCGTTCTCGCCCATTTCGGTGAGACGCGCCCGGTCTTCGTAGAGCGCCTTTACCTCTGCAAGCAGTCTTTCCGCCGAAAGATCCTTGTCCTCGATAAGGATCGCCGCTCCGTTCCTGCTCATGGTGAGCGCATTGTAGTACTGGTGGTTCTCGGCAGCCTGAGGGAACGGTATGAGGATAGCGGGGCGTCCTGTGGCTTTCAGCTCGGTGAGCGTCATAGCGCCTGCGCGGGATATCACAAGATCTGCCGCACAAAGGCAGGTGTACATATTGTCGATGTATTCCCGGGCACGGAACCGCTCGTCCGGCACTATGCCGTGCTCTTTCAGGAGCCCGTCGAACATATCTCTGCCGTTGCCGCCGAAAGAGTGTATGTGGTTGATATCGCCGGCTTTCTGCTCCCAGTCCAGCATACCGACCACGGATTCGCTTATCTTATTTGCGCCGAGGCTCCCGCCGAAAGAAACGATCGTCATTCCATCGGGAAGACCGAGGCGCTTTCTTGCCTCACTGCGCTCTTCGATCGGGATATTGCTTCTCAGGGGGTTGCCGGTTATGACGCAGTTTTCCTTGTGGGACAGGTGGGAAATAACGTCCTCGTTGGACACGAGCACTTTGTCAACGTGTTTTGAGAGCATCGTTGTGGTGATCCCGGGAAGGGAATTGCTCTCATGCACCGCGGTCTTTATGCCCATTTTGGCGGCAGCGGTAAGCACGGGTGCGCACACATATCCGCCCGTACCGACCACGACATCGGGCGCAAATTCTTTCAGAAGCTTCTGGGCATATCCTTTGGCTGTGATATAGTAATGGACCGCCTGTATGTTGCGCTTGATGTTCTGGGGGGTGAGCTTGCGCTGGAGCCCCGCCATTCTGAATGCGGTGAAGTCGTAGCCCGCTTTGCGGACGAGTTTCTCTTCCATTCCGCCCTGTGCGCCTACGAATTTTATTGCAGCTTCGGGGAAAAGCTGGCGTATCTTGTCCGCGATAGCGAGCGCGGGATTGATATGTCCCGCAGTTCCGCCTGCGGCAAGGATAACTCTCATTATATAGACGCCTTTCGTGATATATTCAGTACGACACCCATTTCACCGAGCTGCATCATGAGGGCGGTGCCGCCATAGCTCAGGAACGGGAGCGAAACGCCGGTGTTGAAGAACGCGTTGGACGCAACGGCTATGTTGAGGAAAGCCTGGAAGCCTATCTGTATCACTATTCCCGCGCAGAGGAGCATACCTTCCTTGTCCGGAGCCGAGGCTGCAATATAGAATCCGCGGATTATAAGGATAAGGAAGAGCAGGATAACGACCACTGCGCCGACAAAGCCCAGTTCCTCCACGATGACGGAGAAGATGAAGTCGTTCTCCGCGAAAGGCAGGTAACTATACTTCTGATGCGAGTTTCCGAGCCCCTGACCGAACATTCCGCCGGAGCCGAGGGCTATGAGGGACTGATAGGTCTGATAGGTGTCACCCTGGATATCGGCTTCCGGGTTTTTAAGACTGAGCATTCGTGCGGAAACGTAGTCGAAACCGAGCATCGGGAACACGGTGAATATCATTACCGCGCCCACGCCGATAGCTGCAAGCACAAGAGCGACATGAGTGCCCTTGGCGCCGCCTATGAACAGCATACAGAGCGAGATCACAAGGATAATGAGCGTAGCCGAGAGGTGAGGCTGCATTATAACCAGTCCGCAGGCTATGCCTATTCGTATCATTATCGGTATAAAGCCTTTGGTGAAGCTTTTCATATTGTCATAGTTGCGCTGCATATATTCGGCTATGACCATTATCGTTACGAATTTCAGGATCTCCGAGGGCTGGATCGTGATCTCGCCGATCTGGATCCAGCGTTCGGCGCCGTTTACGGTACTTCCCATGATACGAACGAGTATCATGAGTCCGGCGGAAACGAATATGGCGGTCTTCATTACGAGTTTGGTGAAAAGGATATGATAGTCGATGAATGAAATGAGTATCATCGCCACAAATCCTATTGCAGCAAATACGAGCTGGCGCTTTATGAAGTGATAGCTGTCGCCGTAAGTTACCTTCGCGGAGGCGTATGTCGCCGAAAACAGCATCACAAGCCCGAATGCAAGCAGCATCAGGACTATCAGGAAGAAGGAGAAGTCGAATTTCTGCGGTATGGAAAAGTCTATGACGTGTTTTTTGTTCTTTTTGGCCGCTGCGGCTGCCTTTGCTGTGCGCACCGGTGTACGCTGCTTCGGCTGAGCCGGTACAGCGGGTCGGTTCACCGCTTCGGTCCCGTTATACATACGCATGGGGCTCACGCTGCTGAGAGCACGGCGCTGGATATTTCCCGTGCGTCGGTTTATACCCTGGGTGTTTTCCATGTCGTTTCCTCCTTTCCCGTTATTAAAGCCCGTTTACGAGCAGAACCGCGACTGTGCCGCAGGCTGCGCCGATAAGCGAGAACACTATTACTATCTTTACTTCTTTCCAGCCCCGTATCTCGAAGCTGTGGTGGATAGGTGTCATCTTGAAGAGACGTTTGCCGTGAGTGATCTTGAAGTATGTCATCTGAATGAGCACAGAAAGCGCTTCCCAGATATAAACTGCCGCAGCAATGACCATGAGCACTTCGATATGCATTGCGATGCCGAGCAGCGCCACTATACCGCCGAGGAACATTGAGCCCGTGTCGCCCATGAACACTTTCGCCGGGTGCCAGTTCCATATCAGGAAGCCGAGACAGCCTCCCGCGGCTGCAACAGAAACAACGGTGTAGCCCATAAATCCGAGCATGGCCGATATTACAGCGAATACTATGCAGTAAACGAAGGTGACGGAGGAACATAGCCCGTCAATACCGTCGGTAAGGTTTACCGCGTTTACGATGTAGAGAATGCCGAGACCCATTATGATGTAGTAGAAGTACCACAGGTCAAGCCCGCCGATAAACGGGAACTTTATGATCGTGTTCGTATCGCCGGAAAGAACTTTGGCGGTAAAGAAAGCGGCAATAACAAGGATCTGCAGCACTATTTTCTGCATCGGGGTAAGACCCTCGTTCTGTTTCTTCTTTACTTTGATGAAATCGTCGAGGAAACCAATGAACCCGAAGAAGAAAGCGCCTGCGGTAACGGTTATGACACCGATTATGTCCTTGCGCGCAAGTTCGTCCGTGCCGAGAAGCCCGTTCACCATGAGCAGTATCAGTCCCACCGCAACAGCCGCAACGGTACCGATAATGAACATCATTCCGCCCATTGTGGGGGTGCCCTGCTTGTCTTTTTTGTGCCAGACAGGTCCTATGTCGAGGATAGTCTGACCGAATTTAAGCCTGCGGAGCCACGGGATTATTGCAAATCCCAGTACAAATGATATTAAAACAGCAGTAAATGCCGTGGATATTATCGTCAATAGCATCTTATTTCCTCTTTTTGTTCTCTGTCGCCGCAGCGCACGCGAAGCAAGGCCGGGAGCTCTGACGTTCTTATACGCAGAGCTCCGCGATTATCTCGTGCTCGCTGAAATGCATATAATCGTCGCCGATGACCTGATACTCTTCGTGACCTTTGCCGCAGAGCGCGATGACATCATCTGCGCGAGCCTGAGACACCGCGAACTTTATGGCTTCGAGCCTGTCTATGAAGCAGTGAGTCTCACATCTGCTCCCGTCGAAGCCGGTCTTTACCTGATCTATGATAGAGCCGGGATCTTCGAAACGGGGGTTGTCGGAGGTTATCACCGCGATATCCGCGAATTTCGCAACACATCTGCCCATTGCCGGGCGCTTTCCCGCGTCGCGCTCGCCTGCAGCGCCGAACACCACGATGAGCCTGCCCTTTACGAACGGTTTTATTGCAGACAGAGTCTTTTCAAGTCCGTCCTCGGTGTGGGCGTAGTCGCAGATGACCGTGTAATCACGGTCATAGAGCACTTCCGCGCGTCCGCAGACCCCTTTGACGGTGTTAAGAGCGGCTGCCGCTTCGCGAACGTCCAGTCCCGACTGAACACAGGCCGCCGCCGCGCCCATGGAGTTCATGACGTTGAACGTTCCGGGCATGGGTATCGAGATATTGAAAGCCTGAGCGGAAGCCTTGTCGGTGAGCACATAGGACACGCCGCCGCTCCGGGGTCTTATGCTGCAGGCGGAAACATCGGTCATGTGCTCTTCGCTGAGTGCGACGAGATGTATGCCGCCCTCCTGCTGCAGCTCCCCGTAAAGGCGCTTGCCCCACGGGTCGTCGGTGTTTATGACTGCGCTGTCGCAGTACCGGAAAAGCGATTTTTTTGCCAGGTAGTAATTCTCCATAGTACCGTGCCAATCGAGGTGATCCTGCGTAAGATTCGTGAATATGCCGCAGACGAACCGTTCACCTGTGAAACGGTGCTGGGAGAGCGCCTGAGACGAGGCTTCCATGACGCAGTATTCCGCGCCGTTGTCCGCCATTTCTCTGAAATAGCCGTAGAGATCGAACTGATACGGGGTGGTGAGGTGGGCTTCATAGACCCTTCCGCAGACGTCATAGCCTGCCGTGCCGATGCAGCCGCATTTATGCCCGCTTTCGTTCAGTATATGTTTTATGATGTTTACTGTGGTGGTCTTTCCGTTGGTGCCGGTGGCTGCAATAAGTTTCAGCCGTTTTGTGGGTTCGCCGAAATAACGGGACGAGAGGACGCTGTACATTATGCGGGTGTTTTCACAGAGTATCTGCTGCGGAAGCCCGAGGTCGTGATCTATGACCACCGCCGCGGCGCCCTTTGCGAGCATATCCGCGCAGGCAGCATGACCGTCGAAGTTGCGGCCGGTTATCGCAACGAAGATGTCGCCTTTTCCGACTTTGCGCGTATCATCTGTGATGACGCCGATCTCGCAGTCGTCAAGACCGCTGCGCTCGCTTTCTGTCAGTATATCGTATAAACGCAAGGCGTGCCTCCTGTTCCGCCGTTTCTTCGTATATCAGCCCGCATCGGAGTTGTTGACGAGGAATGTTACTTCCACGACAGTTCCTTTGCTTACGGAATGACCGGCGGGGATAGACTGGGAGGTCGCGACCGCGTCGGGGTTATTGACTCCGCCGCCGCTCAGCGACACGTTGAGGCCGTAGAATGAGAGGGTCTTGTTGACCTGATCTATCTTCATACCGGTGAGATCCGGGACATTTACGGTCTGATCCTCTGAGCCGTTCATGTAAATTATTACAGTTCCGCTTTTGGGAATAGGCGACGCGGCTTCGGGGATAGTCTTGCGGACTGTGTTGCCCGCTTCTTCGCCGACGATCTCGTATTTCAGACCCTTGGAGTTTATGGAAGTGATCGCGTCGAGTATCGAAGAACCGTAAACATACGGTACTGTTGTATTCTGCATTTCAAGCTCTTCTGCGGTGTACTGGGGATAAATGCCGAGGTATTCGAGGCATTCGCTGAACACTGCGGAGACAACGGGGGCTGCGACCATGGAGCCGTAGTACTTGCCGCCGAGAGGTTCGTCAACGCATACGAGCATTATGTATTCGGGGTCGTCGGCAGGGGTGAATGCACAGAACGAGCCCACATATCGCATATCCCAGTCGTGGTGGTATTCATCGAGCTTCTGGGAGGTGCCGGACTTACCGCCGATGCGGTAGCCTGCGATATAGGCGTTCTGACCGCCGTTCGCGGTTACGACATTTTCGGTGAGCTGGCGCATAAGGGCGGAAGTTTCGCCGCTTATTACCTGTCTCTTGATAGTGGGTTCGGCGGATTTGATGACGTTTCCGCTGCTGTCGATGATCTTGTCAACGATATACGGCGTGAGCAGATAACCGCCGTTTATGGCTGCCGCATATGCGCATATCATCTGGAGAGGAGTTATCTTGTTGGTCTGACCGAAAGAAGAGGAAGCAAGCTCGACCGAGCCCATTCTCTCATACGGCACGAAAAGCGGTGCGGCTTCTCCGGGGAGGTCAACGCCGGTCTTCTCGGTAAATCCGAAAGCGGTGAAGTAGTTGCAGAAAAGCCTTCTTCCGAGCCTCAGTCCTATCTGGATAAAGGACGGGTTGCAGGACTTTGTGAGGGCGTCCTGGAGGCTAAGTGTGCCGTGACCGCCGCCGGTGGTCCAGCAATGTATCTTTGTGTCCTCGACCTCGTAAACTCCGAGACAGAGGAACGATGAATCGAGGTTTATTACTTCCTCTTCGAGAGCGGAGGCACAGGTTATGACCTTGAATACCGAGCCGGGGAAGTACAGCTCGGATATCGCCTTGTTCTTCCACTGGAGCTCACGCATGGCTGCGCGCTCCTGGTCGAGCTCTTCTTCTATGAGCTTGTCGATCTGCTCCTGATCCGTAAGGCTGCCCGCCATGTAGTCGAGGACGAGCTGGTAGCGCATCTCTTCGAGACGCTCCTCATCTATATCGGAAAGCTTGGAGGGATTGTTGAGGTCGTAGCCGGGAGCTGTCGCCATTGCCACAATCGCTCCGGTCTTGGCATTCATTATGATGCCGGTGGCGCGGTTTGCGGCCTTGTATTGCTTCACCGCGGTTTCGAGGTTCTTTTCGAGGTAATACTGCACCGTCGAGTCGAGGGTAAGTATGATGCTGTTGCCGTCGCTCGCCTCATAGCGGTTCTCGTAGTCATAGGGCATTGCGTTGCCTTTTGCGTCCTTTGCCATGACGATAAGGCCGTCGGTGCCCTGGAGATAATTGTCGTAGTACGCTTCGAGTCCGTAAACGCCCTCATTGTCGTAGTTGGTGAAGCCGATTATTGAGGAAGCGAGGCTGTCGTTGGGATAGTAGCGCTTGCTGCTCTCCATGAGGTTCACGGTATAAGCCGCAAGCTTGTTTTCGGTGATGAACTTCTGTATCTTGTCGTAGGTTTCTTTATCGACCTTCTTCTTGACGATAAAGTACTCATTCTTCATGTTTTTGCAGCCGTCGCGTATCTTCTGGACATCAACGTCGAGAAGCTTTGCGAGGGTCTTGCAGATAAGTTCGGTCTTGGGCGGTTCGCCCTTTTCGCCGAGCTTCGCGTCCATTTCGGCGATGGCTTTCGGCGAGAGTACCACGTCCCACACGGTCGTGCTCTGGGCGAGTATTTTATTGCTGCGGTCATAGATAGTTCCGCGGTTTGCCGTGATAGTGTAGCTGCTGAGCTGCTGGGAGTTTGCCTTAGAGCGGTAGTACTCCGATTTTACGACGGTGGTGTTGTAGATCACCGTGCATATGTAACCTGCAGCCAATATAAGCAGACTAAGCACGACCCAGAACATTCTCCGCTTCATTTTGTTGGTCGGAGCAAGTATGGGCGTGCTTTTCGTGCTGTCGGGCATTTTTCCGTTTGCCATGTTATCCCCTTGTTTCGCTGTCTTGTCTGTGCGCGGACGCAATGCACGTCCGCATTAAATTATATTAGTCTGTCCGATGTTTTATTCCTGTCCTTTTTATCAATGTCAGAATCCGAGGTAGTCGAGAATGCTGTTGAACCACTTCTGTATCGAAACGAAGATATTCGGGTCACTTTCAGCGATCTCGGTCATTTCTTCGGTGTTGAGCGTTATGAATGTGATCTGGGAGTTCTGGGTCTTCTGCAGCCCGAGATCCTGTGAAGCGATGCTCTCCACGTTGTCAAGAGTGTACATACTGTCGAGTTCCGAATTGAGACGCACGTTCTCGCGCTCCGCAAGCTCGATCTCATTCTTCGTTTCGCTTATCTTTGAGGTGTAATCCGAGATCTGGACCTTGCTGTAAAGGAGCGAGAACGCGATGACGGCTGCAAAAGCCACAAGAGCGATTGCCGCAACAGCGCTTCCGTTTCGTCCTACGGACTTCTTCTGCGTGATGTTTATTTTTGCCTGTTCTTCACGCTGTTTCTTCCGGTCACGCTTTCTGCGTTCGAGATCCTCGTCGGTCTCAAAAAGCGTGAGGTCGTAAGCTAAGTTTGAATTATCGTTATACATCTTTATCCCTCCGGTCCGGACAGCTTTCGTTCGGTTTACTGCTGAACGGGAAGCTTCTCTATGACTCTGAGTTTTGCACTTCTGCTGCGCGGGTTGGCTGCAAGCTCCGCCTCATCTGCGGTGAGGGGCTTGCGTGTTATCTGCACGGCCCGGGGCTTTTTCCCGCATACGCACACGGGGAAGTCTTTCGGGCAGGTGCAGCCTTCGCACAGACTTCTGAACTTTTGTTTTACTATCCTGTCTTCGAGCGAGTGGAATGTTATCACCGAGAGCCTTCCTCCCGGTGCGAGCAGCTCGAAGATATCGCCGAGCGCGGAAGTAAGCGCGTCGAGCTCGCCGTTGACTTCTATTCTTATTGCCTGGAACGATTTCCGGCAGGGGTTTTTCTCTTTTCTCACTTTAAGCGGTACATTGCGCTTGATTATCTCCGCAAGCTCGCCTGTGGTGTTGATAGGCGCGTTCTCCCGGGCAGTGACGATGCCGTGAGCTATCCCGCGGGCGAATTTTTCTTCGCCGTAGGCAAAGAGTATCTCCGCGAGCTTGTCCTCGGGATATTCGTTGACCACGTCCCGGGCGCTCATACCCTCGCCGCTCATGCGCATATCGAGGGGAGCGTCGTTATGGAAAGAGAACCCGCGTTCGGGGTCGTCGAGCTGGTGGGAAGAAACGCCGAGATCCATGATCGCGCCGTCGAGATGATCTATCCCGAGTTCGCGCAGCGCGTCCCTGATCTCGCTGAAATTGCGGTTGACAAATACCGGCGAATAGCCTTCGAGCCGCTTTTTTGCAGCTTCTATGGCTTCCTTGTCGCGGTCGAAGCAGATAAGCTTACCTGTGCCGGCGAGCCTTTCCGCTATTTCAAGGCTGTGACCGCCTCCGCCGGTGGTGCAGTCCGCGTAGATCCCGCCTTCATGCACATTCAGCCCGTCAACTGCGGGCATGAGCAGCACAGATGTATGTGAAAACTCCATATTACAATCCGAGCTCCATTGCCACATCTACAAGCGACTGGCTGTCGGTCTTGCTGTTTACCTCGTCCCACTTTGCCTTATCCCATATTTCCGCGCGGCCTTCAAGACCGACGATGACAACGTCCGTATCAAGTCCCGCATACTCGCGGAGCGGGGCGGGGATAAGCGCGCGGCCCTGTTTGTCGGGCTCTATATCGAAGGCGCTTCCGAAGAGGAAACGCTGGAGATCTGCGGTCTTGGTCTGGGGCATTTCCCTGATCTTTGCCACGAGGGATTCCCAGTCTTCCATTGTATATACCTTTATACAAGGGGCGTCAATGGTTTTGGAGATCATAAAGACTGCGCCGAGCTCGTCGCGCAGCTTTACCGGAAAGTTCATTCTGCCTTTTGCGTCAAGTGTGCTTTTGAATTCGCCGCGCAAGTCTTTTCATTTCCTTTCTTCTGTCATAAAATAGCCAAGTTTTCAACAGTTTCAACAGTTTGCGGCATTAAATGGAGGTTTTGCCCTGCGAAACTGTTGAAAACTTTGTGGATAAGGTTAAAAAGTGAACTTTTTGCCAAAAAAGTGGACAGAAAACCACTTTAATTACATTATACTATTCCCGGACGAAAATTTCAAGGCTTAATTTGCAATCGGACGAACTAAATGCATAGAACTTTTCGAGAAAATTTTGTGCAATTCCGACAAAATTTCATTGTGCAATTTGAAGTGTATTCACAAAAAATAATTGCAAAACCGCAAAATATTGTGCTTTAGACGTTAAAATTGACTACATCTTGTAGTTTTCCCGGAGCGGTGGTTTTTTCGTCACTTTTATTTTTGCTCCGGGTGTGGTATAATATTCCTACAGGTCTTGAAAAGGAGAACGATATGAAGAAATATCTTGAAATAGGGAAGATAACCAAGCTGCAGGGCTTGAAAGGCGAGGTGAGGGTGCAGTACTACTGTGATGAACCGGAGATGCTCTGCGACTTCGACACGCTCTATCTCGGGCGGGAACACGCTCCCGTCGAGCCCCAGCGCGCCCGCTACCTCAAAAGTGACGTGGCTGTGCTCAAGCTCAAAGGTGTGGATTCCCCTGAAGAAGCGGAGAAGCTCATCGGGAAGATGCTGTATTTCGACCGCGATGACATGGAGCTTCCCGAGGACACATGGTTTATTCAGGACGTGATCGGGCTCGACGTTTACGATGCTGACACGGGAAAATGCTACGGGAAGGTCGATGACATCTATCAGAACGGGACTGCGGACGTTTACTCGGTGAGGACCCCCTCCGGCGCACAGCTCATGTTCCCCGCGATACCGGAGGTGCTTCTCGATACGGATATAGACGGCGGAAGGATCACCATTCGCCCGCTTGAGGGGCTCTTTGACCCGGAGGTGATCGAGGGTGATTGAGATCGGTATCGCGACACTTTTCCCGGATATGTGCGAGGTTGTTCTCTCCGAAAGCATCATAGGCCGCGCCAGAAAGGCGGGAGCGGTGAAGATCGGCTGCCGGAACATACGGGATTTCGCTCTCAACAAGCACAGGCACGTTGACGACAAGCCATTCGGAGGCGGCACGGGTATGGTGATGCAGGCTCAGCCCATATACGACTGTGTGACCGCGATGATGGCGGAGCTTCCGGAAGGCGTAAAACCGCGGCTCATCTATATGTCGCCCCAGGGCAGGACGCTGGATCAGCAGCTCGTCAAGGAGCTTGCAGCCGAAGAGAGCCTTATAATCCTCTGCGGTCATTACGAGGGAGTTGACAGACGGGTGCTCGACGAGCTTGCTTTCGAGGAGATCTCGGTGGGGGATTACGTCGTTACCGGCGGGGAACTGCCCGCGCTTATGCTGGCGGACGCGGTATGCAGGCTGCAGGAGGGCGTGCTTCCCAATGAGGACGCCTACTCCAACGAGAGCCACTACAACGGGCTCCTTGAATATCCACAGTACACCCGCCCCGAGGAATGGCGGGGAAGAAGAGTGCCGGAAGTCCTGCTCTCCGGTCATCATGCGAACATAAAGAAGTGGCAGGAGGAAATGTCTCTTGAGGTAACACGGGAGAAAAGACCGGAACTGCTGAGTAATTCCGGCTGCACAAAGCGCAAATAATGACCGCGGGCGCAGTGGGCTTGCACATCGTTTTTGCGGTGATATGCGGCCGGTAAAGTGTTTGGACAAAATCACCAATAACGGTTGAAAGTTTTCGGCAGGTTTGAGCGTAATCGGAGAATAATTTCAAAAAAAGCGTAAAAACGGCAAAAAGCTGTTGACGAAAAAAGCTTTTGAGGATATACTATCTTTGTAAGCGGCGGGAGTGCCGCAAAGGAGACATTATATAAAGTATAATATGGAGGGATCTTTCATGTTCGTAAGAGAAGTAGAAGTAAAGAACCAGGTAGGCCTTCACGCAAGACCCGCTACATTCTTCATTCAGAAGGCTAATGAGTACAAGTCCTCTATCTGGGTAGAAAAGGAAGAGCGCAGAGTAAACGCTAAGAGCCTGCTCGGTATCCTTTCTCTCGGTATCGTAGGCGGTACACCTATCCGCATCATAGCTGACGGTTCCGATGAACAGCTCGCTGTTGACGGCCTCACAAAGCTCATCGAAAGCGGTTTCGAGGAATAATTAAGATAAAATCAAATGCAGACTGAGCCGCGCCAACAGGTGCGGCTTGTGTTTTTAGGAGATCTGATGAAAATAACGAAACGGCTGCTGCCCTTATATATTATAATGGTATATTGCATATTCGCTTTGTCGGGGTGCAGCAGCGCGAACTACGAGGGAAAGGACCTTGTGGATAAGGCAAAGAAACTGCACACGGAGCTTGAAGCCGCGCATATACAGGTCGAGGATATCAGAGGCGGACATAATACCGACAGACCGCCTGTGCAGGAGATATGGTACCGCTTTCAGGGCGATGTGATGCAGTATATGTACATCGGGCGGGACCTCGAAACGGGCGAGGAATACTACGAGTTCAACAACGGCACCGAACTTGACACATGGCACACAGGAGATACAGAGTGGACGTTTGCGGCTAAGGGCAGCGAGGGCTACTACAGCTACTCCCGGGCAAAGCGGCACTACTTCGCAGACGGGGAGCTGCTGCTCAACGATTATCCGTCGGCTGTCAGGAGCGCTGAGGTCAAAAACGAGGTCGGCGGTATCAAGAGAGTGCTGATACAGTACGACGATGCTAAAATATCGCAGTATGAGCAGATGTCGGGCGTTACGGATTATAGTCAGGAGTATTGGACGGACAATATTTTCGATAGCAATGTTATAGTTGATAACGGGCAATGCTACTCGCTGATTGTAAGTTACAGCAAGGACGGCAAGAAGTATTCGTATTATATCAGCATAGCATTCCCTGACCCGTCCGCGCCGATAGAACGTATCGAACCTCCGGCTCTTTCCGGGGAAATAACGGAGACTGAACAATGACCAAACGACAAAATATCGCTCTTATCCTCAATATCGCCGCTTTTGTCTTCGGCTGCGTCGGCATAATCTTCCGGCTCATGCACAGCCTCGGCGACTTCTTTCTGTACTACACCCAGATATCGAACGTCATCGCCGTTATTTCCTCGGCAATGTACATAGCTTTCCGGAACACGGACAGCGGGAAGATGCGGACATTCGTTATCTGCACCCGGTATCTCACCGCCTGTATGCTGACGATGACGTTTATCGTCGTTATGTGCATATTTATCCCGATGAGCGGCGGGGCTGCCACGGGACGGCTCCTCGGCTCCGTCAACGGGATAATGCATCACGCGGTCTGCCCGGTGATATCGGTGACATCCTACATATTTTTCGAGGACGGCGTGAAGACGAGAAAGGCGATGCTGATACCGTTTATTGCCACGGCAATATATTCGTTCACGATCTACACGCTGAACTTTCTGCGGCTTGCGGGAGCTCCATACCCGTTCTTTGAGGTGTACGATCACCCGGTACACGAGCTCGTGATATGGTTCTTCGCGCTCATGGCACTTGTGGCAGCTATCGCAGCGGCGGTAAGGTTTGCAAACCTGAAACTTTCGAGGGAAAAGGAGAAAGAACATGAAGTGCCCTAAATGCAGCGGTGAAAACTGCTATATCATCAACGAAGTGTCCGAAAGCGGACGCGACTACTACGGCGGCAGGGGCTGCCTCGGCTACCTTATTTTCGGGCCTGCAGGGCTTTTGTGCGGGCTTTGCGGCGAGGGGAGGCAGACTAAGAGCACGAACTACTGGATCTGCAATGACTGTGGGAAGAAGTGGAAAGCATGACCCGGGACGAGCTTTGGATACGGGCAATGGAGATCGGAGCAATGGGCGGCTGTCACCAGCGGCCGGACCGGAGCTTCTTCATCGGCGGGTATCAGTTCCCGGTGTGTGCGCGCTGTGCCGGAGTATTTCTCGGTCAGGCTGCAGCGGCGGTGATGCTTATACTGCGGAAGCGGATCCCGCCGGCCGCCGCCGCGGTGCTCCTGCTCACCATGGGAGCGGACTGGTTAGTCCAGCGTATCGGGCTCCGTGAGTCAACGAATCTGCGCAGGCTCATTACGGGGATAATGGGCGGCGTGGGGGTCGTGTTCATCTGGGCTGACGGAGTGCAGGCAGTGATTAAAATGCTGAAAAAAACGGGAAAAAGCTGAATTTGTGCAAGATGCATAAAATCGGCTTTTTATTTTGATGAAAATTCTATACTGCAAATTTCAAAAAAATCTTGTAATTTATGTAAAAATAATGTATAATACCTATTGCACGCTGTAATGGCGATGAAACCGGAGGTTGCACGGAAACGTGGGAATTCCGGCGGAGTATGCGGGGTCAGGAACCCTGCGAATGCGTATTTTGTGACTGCCGTTTCGTGGAAGGGTCCGTCAGCGGCGGATACCCCCGATGGTGAAAATGAGTCCGGCGAAGTATCGGCGGACGCGGAACACGCGGCATAGTGTCAGTGTAAAAATGCGCACCCGAACGCATAAACAAGTGCAAATATTACGAAAGGGGTAAACTACAGTGGCAGCAAAGGAAGTTGTAAGAGTTAAGATCAAGGGCTATGAGCACGGTATCGTTGACGCAGCTGCGGCAAAGATCGTTGAAACAGCAAAGAGAACAGGTTCGAGAGTTGCAGGACCTATCCCGCTTCCCACAAACAAGGAAGTCATCACGATCCTTCGTGCAGTTCACAAGTACAAGGACAGCCGTGAACAGTTCGAGCTCAGAACTCACAAGCGTCTTATCGACGTAATCCGTCCGACAAACAAGACCATAGAAGCTCTCCAGAGTCTTGAATTGCCGGCAGGCGTAGAAATTTCCATGGAGTTCTGAGAACTCCCCACCGAGCGGTAAAAACCGCCGAAGAAAACAGAAGTTTCGAGTTATGTCGGGGTCACCCGACCGCTAACCAAGGCAGACACGCTGCACTTGGTCACGTTGAGACAATGCTCAACCAATAACCAAAGGAGGAAAAACCATGAAAAAAGGTTTGATCGCAAAGAAGATCGGTATGACACAGATCTTCGACGAAGCGGGAAACGTTGTTCCCGTAACCGTAGTTGAAGCAGGCCCGTGCGTAGTAGTCCAGAAGAAGACTAACGAAAACGACGGCTATGAGGCAGTTCAGCTCGGCTTCGGCGATGTTTCGCCCAAGCACACGAATAAGCCCATGCAGGGTCACTTCAAGAAGAATGATGTTCCGTTCAAGAAGACTCTCAAGGAGTTCAGACTTGACGACATCTCCGCAATGAACGTAGGCGACATCTTAAAGGCTGATACTTTTGCAGTCGGCGATGTTATAGATGTTCAGGGCACAAGCAAAGGTAAAGGCTATCAGGGTGCTGTAAAGCGCCACAACCAGCACAGACTCAAGATGACACACGGTGCGGGTCCTGTTCACAGAGAGCCCGGTTCAATGGGCGCCTGCTCGTCCCCGTCGAGAATATTCCCCGGTAAGGGAATGCCCGGCCACATGGGCGTTGACACAGTGACAGTCCAGAACCTCGTTATCGTTAAAGTCGATGCTGAAAACAATCTTATCGCAATCAAGGGTGCTGTTCCCGGTCCTAAGGGCGGAGTGCTTTGCATTACTGATGCGGTTAAGGCGTAAGGAGGAGGATCACAATGGCAAACGTAAAAGTATATGATATGAACGGTCAGCCTGTTTCCGACCTCGAGCTTAATGATAAGGTATTCGGGATCGAACCGAACACCGTAGTTATGCACGCAGCAGTAGTGAATTACCTCGCAAATCAGCGTCAGGGTACACAATCTACTCTCACCAGAACAGAGGTAAGCGGCGGCGGTAAAAAGCCCTGGAGACAGAAGGGTACAGGTCACGCAAGACAGGGTTCCACCAGATCTCCTCAGTGGAGACACGGCGGAGTTGCACTCGGACCGAAGCCCAGAAGCTACAGCTACTCATTAAATAAAAAGGTCAAGAGACTCGCTCTCCTTTCCGCTCTTTCGTCTAAGGTAGCAGAAAACGAAATGGTAGTAGTTGATGCAATAAAGACGGACGAGTTCAAGACAAAGACCATCGTCAATATGCTGAACGCTCTCGGCGTTGACGGAAAGGCTCTCATAGTTCTCGATTCCACCGACAAGAAGGTAATCAAGAGCGCAGCCAATATCCCCGGCGTAAAGACAACTCAGTATAACACTCTCAACGTTTACGACATCCTCAACTACAACAAGTTCATCGTTGTAAAGGATGCGGTCGCTAAGATAGAGGAGGTTTACGCATAATGGAAAGAACAGCACAAGACATTATCGTACGTCCGATAATCACCGAAAACTCCATGGAAGGACTTGCAGACCGCAAATATACCTTCAAAGTGGCAAATTTCGCGAACAAGATCGAAATAAAGAAGGCTGTTGAACAGCTTTTCGGCGTTAAGGTCGAGAAGGTCAACACCATAAGCGTTAAAGGCAAGAAGAAAAGAATGGGCAGAAGCGAGGGCTATACCTCCGACTGGAAAAAGGCGGTCGTAACACTCACCGCAGATTCCAAGACCATCGAGTTCTTCGACGGAATGATATAAGGAGTGAGATAAATGGCTATAAAGACATATAAGCCCGTCACCCCCGGCAGACGCGGAATGACGGTCATTGATTACAGCGGCTTATCTAAGGTCGCTCCCGAGAGAAGTCTTCTCGAAACTCTCAAAAAGCATTCCGGACGCAACAGCTACGGACGTATCACCGTCAGACATAAGGGCGGCGGAAACAGAAGAAAATACAGAGTTATAGACTTCAAGAGAAACAAGCTCGGTATGAACGCGGAAGTAAAGACGATCGAATACGATCCCAACCGCTCCGCTTTTATCGCTCTCGTGCAGTATGAGGACGGCGAGAAGAGATATATCCTCGCTCCCGAAAAGCTCGCTGTAGGCGATAAGGTAAGAAGCGGCGCCGATGCAGATATCAAGCCCGGCAACACGCTCCCGCTCGCAAATATCCCGGTAGGTACTGTTGTTCACAACGTTGAGCTCCACCCCGGAAAGGGCGCACAGCTCGTTCGTTCCGCCGGCAACATGGCTCAGCTCATGGCTAAGGAGAACGGCATGGCTCTCCTCAGACTTCCCAGCGGCGAGCTCAGAAACGTTGCAGAGAACTGCATGGCTACCATCGGCGTAGTAAGCAACGCAGAACACGCTAACGTGAACTACGGTAAGGCAGGACGCATCAGACATATGGGTATCCGCCCGACAGTCAGAGGTTCTGTCATGAACCCGAACGACCACCCGCACGGCGGTGGTGAAGGTAAGTCTCCTGTAGGACGTCCGGGCCCTGTAACCCCGTGGGGCAAGCCCGCTCTCGGTTACAAGACCAGAAAGACCAACAACAGAACAGACAAGTTCATCGTTAAGAGAAGAAACGCTAAGTAAAACCAAGACAACGATCAGGCTGCTGTTAATAAGGGTGCGTAACGCGGGAGACCGCTGTGTAAAGCGTATTTCATTAACTTGCAGCGTAGCTTGAAAGGAATTAATAACTATGAGCAGAAGCATAAAGAAAGGTCCTTATGTCCAGGAAGCTCTCTACAAGCGCGTTCTCGCAATGAACGAGGCTAACGAGAAGAAGGTCCTCAAGACATGGAGCCGTTCCAGCACAATATTCCCCGATTTCGTAGGTCATACGATCGCAGTTCATGACGGACGCAAGCACGTTCCGGTATATGTAACAGAGGACATGGTAGGTCACAAGCTCGGCGAATTCGCCCCCACAAGAACTTTCAAGGGTCATGTGGGAAGCAAGACCACCAAGAAGTAAGGAGGAGAAACGAATGGAAGCAAGAGCTGAATTAAGACAGGTTCGTATTTCTCCCCGCAAGGTAGGGATCGTCCTCGATCTTATCAGAAATAAGCCCTGCGATATTGCAATGGCAACACTCAAGAATACTCCCAAGGCAGCTTGCGAGCCCCTTGCGAAGCTTCTCAAGAGCGCTATGGCTAACGCAGAGAACAACCACAATATGGATCTCAGCCGCTGCTATGTGTCCGAAGCACACGTCGGCGCAGGTGTTACTCTCAAGAGAATAAGACCCGCAGCTAAGGGCAGCGCACACAGGATCTTAAAGAGAACGTCCAACATAGTTCTGGTCGTTAAGGAATCGGAGTAAGGAGGTAAACAAATGGGACAGAAAGTTAATCCCCACGGTCTCAGAGTAGGCGTTATCAAGGATTGGGATTCCCGCTGGTTTGCCGGAAAATCAACCTTTGGCGACACACTTGTTGAAGACTACAAGATCCGTGAGTATTTAAAGAAAAAGCTTTATAAGGCCGGTATCCCCTCGATCGAGATCGAGAGAGATGCAACTAAGGTAAAGGTAAATATTTCCTGCGCTAAGCCCGGTATGGTGATCGGTCAGAAGGGCGCAGAGATAGACAAGCTCAGAACAGAGCTCGAAAAGCTCACAGGCGGCAAGACCGTTCTCGTGAACATCATCGAGGTAAAGAGCCCCGATCTCTCCGCACAGCTCGTTGCAGAGAACATAGCTTCTCAGCTCGAAGCCCGTGTATCCTTCAGACGCGCTATGAAGTCCTGCATCGGCAGAACTATGAAGCTCGGCGCAAAGGGTATCAAGACTCAGGTCGCAGGCCGTCTCGGCGGTGCCGAGATCGCTCGTTCCGAGAGCTATCATGAGGGTACTATCCCGCTTCAGACGCTCCGTGCAGACATCGACTACGGTGTTGCAAGAGCAAACACAACTTACGGCGTTATCGGCGTAAAGGTATGGATCTACAAGGGCGAAGTCCTCAAGGGCGAAGTTCGTGAGAACAGAAGCGAGAGACCCGCAAGAAGAAGAAACGACAGGAATGACAGAAACGGAGAGGCAAGAAGACCCCGCCGTCCGAGAAATTCCGAAAGAACCGAAAAGAAAGATGAAGGGGGTAATGAATAATGTTACTTCCAAAGAGAGTTAAGTACAGAAGACAGCAGAGAGGTCGTATGACCGGTAAGGCTCTTCGCGGCAACAAGGTAACAAACGGAGATTACGGTCTTCAGGCTCTTGAGCCCGCATGGATCACATCAAACCAGATCGAGGCTGCCCGTATCGCTATGACGCGTTACATCAAGAGAGGCGGTCAGGTATGGATCAAGATATTCCCCGACAAGCCGGTAACCGAAAAGCCGGCTGAAACACGAATGGGTTCCGGTAA
>JAGBMA010000093.1 GCA_017635095.1 Ruminiclostridium sp.
CTATCCACTTTATGCCGCTTTGTATGCGCGCGTCCTGCGCGCTTTTGGCGGCAATACCACGGCTTCCTGCCGTGACCGTCTACTGCGTCAAACCTCCTAACCGGGCGCCAGCCCGGCTGCGTCGGCTTTCCTTGTATCCGATGCCAGAGCAGGATGCTCTGACTATGCCGCCCCAATAGCGCATGGATGCGCTTAATCAGCGGCATAAGAGCTATTCTCATTTTCTCTTTTCAAAGCGGTTTTTAGAGGTACCCTAAAGCAAAGCCTGAGTCCTTCTGAACTCAGGCTTATCTTATTTAATGTCTGCTCATCAGCCAACAAATTGCTTCATAGCAACATCTGAAAATCTGTTTTGCAGATTTTCAGCCAATAACTGCCAAAAGGCAGTTATTGAGGACACATTATTTATTGACTTGTTTTGAAAGTTCAAGTGATGAAAGCGTTTCCTGCGATGCGGGAGCGGAAGCAGGAGCCGCTGACTGTGTGTTATTTCGCCTTTCGGCTGCAAAATCGAGAAGCGCATCAGCCGCGGAACGTCCTCCGGTAAGACCTCCGAGACCGGCAAGACTGTTTCCGGAAGATCCGGAAGAGGTAGGGCTGTTGTTGAGGAAGCGTTTGACGTTACCCTCCGTGTAATCACCATACATCTGCGCATATTTTTCTGCGACAGGCTTTAGCGCATTATAGTTTTTGTCCTCAGTCTCGGAAATAAATTTGAATATTTCGTTTACCTTAGCGTCCATAATATATTTCAGTCTGTTGGTGACATAGCCGTATGCCGCCGAAAGATCCGGATTTTTTATGATCGCGCCCGCAAAGTCGATAAAGCGCCTCTTATCCCTGAGCTGAAGGTAATTTATGGCGTAGGTTATGCTCTCATAGTAATTCTGCGAGATTATGACATTTCCCTCTTCGTCTGTGGTAGAGCCGCTGAGCAGTATCGAAAGATCGTTATCGGTAAGCTCGTTTATTGCAAGAGCGGACGCCATCATCTCCGCATCGGGATAGCCTTCGATATTCTTGTCGATCGACGGCGAGATCTTTCGTGAAAGAACACCGTTGCTCAGCATTTTATCCGCTTTCCACTTGATCTCGTCGTAATCTCTCGGAATAGAAACACTTCTGTTAATAAGGAAGTTTTCAAGCATTTTTCTCGAAATATCATTGAACGAGATCTTCACATACGGACAGGAAAGCGCTACGATCTGGTTTTCATCTATACTTCCCGGATCGCCGTATATCACTCTGTTGAGCGGCTCGATTATGATGCAGTTGAAATCATAGTTGTTCGCGGCGCAGGCTGCGGCGTTTATATGACCTTCAAGAAGCGCGGAGAACATTCCCGAGAGGTGGAACGCGATACCGCCCAGCTTCTTTCCGGAAACGAGCTTTTCGGCCGCAGCACCGACGGCAGCTTCCGTATAGCCCGCAAAAGACTGGGTGGGGACGATGAACGGCGGCGAGAAGCATTTGTCGCTGCTTATCAAAGCGTTATAGGGCGCTGAACCCATGATCTCATGCTTTACGGTGAAAGCGTCCCAGAAGAAGTTACCTGCACCGTCGGTCGGATATACTTTTCCGATATGGACTACATACAGTCCGTTGGGGAGAAGTTCAAGCACAGGCATCACAGCTTTTGACAAAGGTGCGGAACCGCTGAAATAATTCTCACACGACTTGCTTAATCTCGATCCCAATATGGTTTTTGCTTTATCTATGGAAGAAGTCTGCCATATAACGCGGTTCGACTCGTTGTTCTTCTCTCTGTACTGCATATTCACAAGGCTTTCACTGCCGGCATAGAGAGTTTTTCTTGTTATACCGCTTTTCACCGATGTATCACATATGCCTATGATGCTGTCACTCGATGTAACGCTTGCAAGAATAAACTCGCCCACAGGTCCTTTAAGCGATTCTACCGAAACATTTGTCTTCATATTTCCGAACTATCCTTTCGTAAGATACGTTTTCAGTCCTGATCCACTCTTGCAGCAATAAACTCTGCAAGATCGTTCTGTACGTTCTTCTGAAACAGGTGCTTGGGTATAGAGCACACCGATTTATCCATACATACGATCGAAATGGAGTACTTTGTTTCGTAGAAGTATTTCGCGAAAGACCACGGTATAAGTTCCTTGCCGCAGTAAATACACTGCTCTATCGCGCCGAATCCGTCGGGAGCCACAATGAATACGATGCTTTCGACGGTGGATACGTCACGCTTCAGAAATCCCGAATATCTGTACCTTGCAATAATGCACATTATGAGGTATATGACGATACCGACACCGAGACCTATGAAAAAAGCGATAACAAGATAGAATATGTAGTTATCTTCGAGATTCTTGCCGAATCCCCACATAGCAAGGAAAGAACCTACCGCGGAAAGCGCGGCTATGAGCCATATAGGGAATCTGAGTTTGCTGTAGATATGCGAAACGCTTCCCGTATTGATATCCTTTTCGGAATAGATGCCGGTACCGGTGAAAACGCTTGATGAAAGATCCGCATTGGTGTAATTGTACTTCGGCGGGATAATTCGTTCCTTTATTTTTATATCAACGCCCTTGACTCCCGAGAGCATTCCTTCCACAATTGTGCGGAAATGAATGATCTCAAGATTATCGCCGAAAGCGTTCTTCGGGAGAACATACTCGGCTCTCTCAAAAGTCAGTTTAAAATGATCGTTCTGCTCGTAGTATCCTTTCACCGAGCTCCATTCATATACATCGGGCGTATCGGTATCATCGTCAAAAACTGCAAAATAGTCGCCTATCACAAAAGTCTGGTTGGTCTGACTTACCGAAAGTCTGAATCCCGACAGTGCTTCAAATGCCATTTTAATAAACCTTCCTTGATTTGCTGCTGCAATTAAAATAACTGCCTGTATATGTTATATCGTCAGAACACCGTAAAAGTTTAGACGGGTCCGCAAATTTATCCGTTCATCGGCTCGCCGAAGAGCTGGATCCAGTAAACATATCCGCCTACCTGATAAAATCCGAACCCCACATCTCTTCCGTCGGTATTAAGGATAGCGTCGCTGTGTGCTCTCGATATCATCCAGAGCTCCATGATCTTATCGGGATCCACACCCGTCCTGTCAAGCTTACCGTAGTTTTCCGAAGCGTACTTATGTATATATCCGAACTCAGCGAGAGTAGTCACCCAGCGCTTTCCGTTGGGGCGGGTATGACCGTTGTCATAATTGGTTGAAAGCTCCTTTGCCCTCACGAGAGCCGCGTCACACAGAGCCTTGTTGAGTTTCAGCGCGTACAGACCCTTCTCTGCCCTGATCTTGTTTGTGATATCGAGAGCGGCGTGAACATAGTCGGAGTAGGAATCCTCTGTAACGAGATCAAGAGGCTTTATTGAAGCCACCGAGCTTGTTTTCCAGCCTTTGAGGACTGCTATCGCCTTTATTTCACTGTCGTTCTTGACCGTAAGAGTATGTCCGCTTTCGAGCACTTCGGATTTTTCCGTAGGATCCTTGCCGTTGGTGGTGTAATGAATGACCGCATCTTCCTTTTCACAGGTCACTGTGACCTTCGCGGTTCCGTTGAGCTTGTCGAAAACAATAAACTTCGGCTTAGGGATAAGACGCTCGATCTCAACTGTCTTGACCTTGGTCACCGCTTTCCCGCTGCTGTCATATTCGATGAGCTTTACTGTCTTAGCATCACGGAAGCCCAGCTTTTTAGTGTATTCTGCGGAATTCTGATCCGGATCCGTCCCGTCAAGCGTGTAATATATCTTGTCTCCTGCATTTTTCGGTGTAACCTGCAGAGTAGTGTAGTTTTCGGTATAAACCACGTTGAATTTCATGGAAGCGGCAGACGCGGTCACGCTGAGACCGGAAACCGCACAGTTTACCGTCATAAGAGCGGTGAGAAAAATGCCGCATATCTTTCTTTTATTCATGTTACCTCCGTAAGTTTTATGTCTCACCCGGATTTATTCTTCTTCGTCGTATGCGTCGGGAATGTCCACATCGGATATTCCGTCACCGAAGTAGTTCACAAGTGAAGCGAGTCTGTCGGCGTCGAAATCCGACTGATAATGCCAGTCTATATCAAGCTCGTACCTGTTCACCATATCTTCCGCCACAAAGTTTATAGTGCCGAAATTATACTGGAGCTTGTGCAGGTTATTGATGATCTGCTTGCAGTCCTTTGCAAATTCGCGTATAGTCATGGACGCGTCGGAAAAATTCACTTTCAGATTTATGATATCGCCGTCGGTAAGATCCGCGGGAGTATTGTACATCTCCGCGTCTTCCCCGAAAAGCTGAGTCTCGATATCCACGCTCTTTATGTAGTCCTCGGCTATTGTGTCATGCAGCTCACTTGCGAGCATATTCTGTATTCTCTGTTCGGCGTAGATACGCTCTCCGGTTCCTGCGGAAGCGACTACCGAAACGACGGAAAGCACAGATGACAAAATTAAAAGCCCGGTTATCACTATTATACTGCGGAGATCTATCTTTATCCTGAGTGAGCTTTTTCTGATGACCGCAAAGATTATCTCGGCGCCGAGAAAGACGAGCATGACCGGTGCCAGCTTTATTGCAGCATAAGCGCCTATCGGCGAAGTGCATACCGAGATCAGCAGCGCAACGCCCATAAAAATGAGGGACGCTGCAGCCGAAAGCACACCTATCACATATGTGGGACGTTTTTTTGCGGCAGGCTGAGCCTGAACCTGAGCACGGTGGGCGGAGAAGCGTCTGTCGAGATTTTCATTCTCCTGGGCTATCTCCTTCTTCATGCGCTCAACTGCGCTCATACTGTCCCGGATAAGTTCCTCCGGCGTGGGAGATGCAGTCTCGTCGTCATTTTCTTCCGTGAAATCCGGCTCGTATGCGTCATCTATGGTGACCTGACCACTTATTTCATCTTTATATGCAAGTTCCTCTGTGTTTCCGCTCTTATCGCCCGTACCGAATAAGGTGGTCTGTAATTCTGACAATGCGGCACCCCGTTTCATGAACATATTTCGTATATTATACCATAATTCAGCAAAAATTGCAAGCAATTTCACATAATCCGCGCAATTTTTTGTTCCATTCCGGAAAATTACCTGAAATGTTCCGGAATTCTTTGAAGTCCGAAAATAAATTTACAGCTAAATTATCCGCCAACTATTGAATTTCACAATAGTTTATGATATAATAAATAGTTGATAAATTTCGCATATCAGAGATGTGCAGAAGAAAGGACATTAAAACAATGGCAGACAATATGAAAGGGCTCAGACGCACACATTACTGCGGAGAAGTCGAAGGAATCGGAAACGAAGTCACTGTAGGAGGCTTTACCCAGCGTATCCGCGACAAAGGCGGTCTTATATTCATAGACCTCCGTGACAGAACAGGCATTGTCCAGCTCGTTTTCGATGATACCACAGACAAGGCTGTTTTTGAAAAGGCCAAGTCAGTAAGAAGCGAGTATGTTCTTATGGCAAAAGGTCTTCTCCGTAAGCGCGAAAGCGTCAATACAGAGATAAAGACGGGAGATGTGGAGATCCTCGTCTCAGATCTTCGCATTCTTTCAAAGGCGCAGACACCGCCTTTCGAGATCACAAACGACACCAAGGTGAACGACGAGCTTCGTCTCAAATACAGATACCTTGACCTCCGCCGTAAAAAGCTCCAGGATAACATTATGATGCGCCACAAGATCGCGAAGATCGCCCGTGAGTATTTCTATGACAACGGCTTCCTTGAGATCGAAACGCCTATGATGATAAAATCCACCCCGGAGGGCGCAAGAGACTACCTCGTTCCGTCAAGAATACACGAGGGCAAGTTCTATGCGCTTCCTCAGTCTCCCCAGATCTACAAGCAGCTCCTCATGATCTCCGGATTTGACCGCTATATCCAGCTTGCACGCTGCTTCCGCGACGAGGATCTCCGTGCAGACCGCCAGCCTGAGTTCACTCAGATCGATCTCGAAATGTCGTTCGTTGACGTTGATGATATACTTCTTATTGCAGAAGGCTTCATCAGCAAGCTCATGAAGGAGACCCTCGGTATAGATATCCCCACTCCCCTGCCGCGCCTGAGCTATAATGACGCTATGAACAGATACGGTTCGGATAAGCCCGATACCCGTTTCGGCATGGAGATCACCGATATTTCCGATGTTGTGAAGAACTGCGGATTCGGAGTGTTCACTTCCGCTATAGAGAACGGCGGTTCCGTCCGCGGTATAGTTGCAAAGAACGGCGCTTCCGTTCTTACCCGCAAGGAGATCGACAAGCTCACCGAAACTGCAAAAGGCATCGGAGCCAAAGGACTTGCATATATCCGCTGGGTAGATGAAACTCCCACCTGCTCTTTCGCAAAGTTCATGACCGACGAGGAAATGCAGGCTATACTGAAGACACTTGGCTGCGAAAAGGGCGACGTTGCTCTCATCGTTGCGGACAAGAACAAGGTCACACTGCCCGTTCTCGGCGCTCTTCGCCTTCAGGTCGGAAAACAGCTCGACATTATCCCCGAGGGCTGGAATTACCTCTGGATCACAGAGTTCCCGTTCTTCGAGTACAACGAGGAGACACAGCACTGGGACGCTATGCATCACCCCTTCACCATGCCCCTTGACGAGTGCATACCTCACCTTGAAGAGAACCCTGAGAAGGTATTCGCAAAATGCTATGACCTCGTTCTTAACGGCGTTGAGCTGTGCAGCGGCTCTATCCGTATCAATGATCCCGAGCTCCAGCAGAAGATGTTCGAGCTTCTCGGTCTTACGGAAGAAGAGATCCAGGCTAAGTTCGGATTCCTCGTTGACGCGTATAAGTTCGCAGCTCCGCCTCACGGAGGTATGGGCATAGGACTTGACAGACTTGCAATGCTTATCTGCGGTGCCGACAGTCTCCGCGATGTCCTCGCATTCCCGAAAGTAAAGGACGCAAGCGAGCTCATGAGCGACTGTCCGGCAGTCGTTGACGACAAGCAGCTTGAAGAACTGCACATAAAGACGGTTCTTTCGGAGTGATATGTACGAAACAAGAAGTCCGGTAGATGACCGGTTCTCATTTTCTACAAAAGGGACATTCTGCTGCGCAAAACCTTCGGAGAGGGTGACGATCCTGATCGTCGTGCTGTCGTTCGCTTTTATCGCAGTCGCATGGTATAAGATCCTTTTTGAGCAGCTCATGTGGTACTTCGTGAATGACGGGACCTATGTCGGTACCGAGACTGCGCGTACAATAGGCTACATCTATGTTTTCTCCCTCGCGTTCCTGCTTGCCGTTGACATAATAGTCATCAGGCTCGTTCTTCACGGAAATATCTACAGCTACAGCGCCGACGAAAAGCATTTCAGCTTTCTTTCCGAAAAGGCTCATATCCGGAAGACCGATATCTTCTACGATGATGTGGTCTCTGTGAGCTATGACGAATACTACCTTTTCGGAACGTGGCTCCGCGGGTACATCGTGTACATCACCACGCGCTCTCTCGGTACGCTGAGGCTCGAATATCTGTTCAACAGAAGCATAGCCGACAAGACCACACGGAATACACCTTTTCATATCATAGAGGAGCGTGTCGCGATGATAACCGAAAACGCATCTATATACGGGAGATAGTCAGATGGCTCCGCATTCAAATTATACCACTTCATACAGCGCCATTGATGACAGGTTCAGCTTTTCAAGAAAGGGCATCTTCTGGTGCAGGAAAAAGCATGAGACCGGATATGTGGCCGCATATATTGCCATTTGTACCGTTGTTACGGTAATTATATGGGCATTCAGCATCAAAGCCGAGCCGCACCTTGCGGGGATACTATACACACTGATCTTTGACGTGCTTAAACTCGCTTCTGTCATTGCGTACCCTCTCCTGCTCGTAGGCGGGGTAAGAACTATTCTTGCAGGCGATATCTATAATTATACCGCCAATGAGGAAAAAATGCTCATCACCTGTCCGAAGAAAGATTACCGTACCGATATCTTTTACAGCGACGTGCTGAATGTGGAATACAAGGAACGTCAGGGCGTGAAGAAGATCAAGGGATACGATGTCACTGTTTACTGCAGAGACATGATAAGGACATTCGCATTTGTCTTTCCCTCGAAGGCTGTCGTGCGTCACCCCGACATGACCCCGTTCCGTATTCTCGAAGAACGTTCCGGACTTCTCGAAAAACCCGAATTCATAGCCGGTCAGAGGATCGACAATGCCGGATTTTACGACAACTGAAACAAAGGAAATAACCACTATGAATATTTTTATTACTAAAGCTGCCGCAGTGATATCAGCGGTATTGTTTATTGCAGTATCATCATCGTGCTCCGGGAACGGTGCTTCGGAAACACAAAGCACAACATCGGCAGCCACGACCGAACCTATCACGATTCCCGAGCCGCTCCTTTCAACGGAAAAAACATTCTTCCCCGACACCGATCATGCAAAACATATCGGCAGAACGCTTACGGAGAATGACACGCTTTGGCTCGCTCATTCCGCCAGCGGTATAGAATTCACATTCCGCGGAACAAAAGCTGAAATGGAGATAGTCGGCGACAGCGCCGCATTCGGTCAGACCGACTCTCAGGCACGGTTCGCCGTGTATGTCAACGGCGAGCGCACCATGGACGAAATGGTCAAGGATTACTCGAAAGTCTATGAGATATTTTCGTCAGATGAAACGGAGGACGTCACTGTAAAGATCATCAAGCTTTCCGAATCCCAGAATTCTTCCTTCGGCATCAAGAACATTACGGTATTCTCGGAGGGCGGATGCTCACCGACTCCCGAAAAAGATATGAAGATCGAGTTCATCGGCGATTCCATAACCTGTGCTTACGGAGTCGATGACGAGAACAAGGATCATCACTTCTCCACCACCACCGAAGACGCGACAAAATCGTATGCATACAAGACTGCACAGAAACTTGACGCGGACTACAGCCTCGTAAGCTACAGCGGATACGGTATCATATCAGGATATACGGGCAATCCCGATAAACAGAACAAGTCACAGCTCGTTCCTGCTATATATGAGCAGTTCGCGAGATGCGGCGGCAGCAGCGTTTATTACACCGAGACTACTCCGTGGGATTTCAGCAGCTTTGTACCGGACTATATCGTTATAAACCTCGGAACGAACGATGACAGCTACATCAAAAACAAGCAGGAAAAGAAAGATGAATTTGTCAAGGAGTACTGCAGCTTCATAAAGACCGTAAGAAGCGATAACCCCGACGCGTACATAATCTGCGCCCTCGGTATAATGGGCGACAGTCTTTATTCCTCTGTGGAAAAGGCAGTTGAGCAGTACACCTCAGAGACAGGAGACACCAACGTTTCCGCTTTCCGGTTCGATGTTCAGGATATGAACGCAAACGGTATTGCAGCCGACTGGCATCCGTCCGAAAAGACCCATGAAGTATCAGCGAATAAGCTTGCGGAATATATTAAGACGCTAAAAAAAAATTGACCGCTGATGACAGCGATTCACCCATTCCTGTGAACATAGAGGTAAACTGTGAATATACCGATGAGGACAGAAAAATACAGGAATTTCTCTTATCGACACAGTCTGATATCGACGAATTCTGCTGGCTGTACTTCATCGGAAGAGTTTATGACAACAGCCGGAGTATCTCCCAAAAATACCCTGATTCCTATGATCCTGAGCTTGAATATATCTATGGGATACAATCGGATGCAGGAAGCTTCAAAAATACCGGCGATCTGGACGAGTTCATGCAGAAGTATTTTTCAGCCGATCTTTATAAAACACAAAAAGCGATACTGATAGACGGCTGGTATTCTGACGGTTATTACGTTCCGCCGTTTTTTATAAATGCAAACGGGAGGCTTTACCGCAGAGAGGCTGTAAGGAACCGTGAAGTCGAAATGGACTATAATACCGCGAAGGTCATAGCTCACGAAGGCGATACTGTTATATACGCCTGTCTCGGAAGAGACTGGATAGTCGTGCCGGAGTATCAGGCTCTCTACGGAGCGCTCAGATACGAGGACGGAGACCTGAAATACGAGGTGCTGCCGTGGTATATATATGAATATGACGGCTCGACATACGGAGATACAAAGGAGATCTGGGGAATATAAATAATGTTTCCTTGCAATTTATTGGCTGATGAGCAGACATTAAATACCGCCGCTGAATGACGACATCATTCAGCGGCTTTGTTATGACCTGTATCTTGTCATATATCCGTACCTTTCCTCATAATATTGACAGAAAGACTTTTTCAAAGGAAAGGAACGGTATAAACCATGAACAGGTATTTTCCCGAGGGAGAACTTTGTAAATGTCCCGTAAACACATCCGAGGCGGAAGAATATACAGAAAATGGCATGATAGCAGAAGCGGTATGCGTACTCTGCACAGGTGACCACGATCTTATCGTTGATCTCGGGAGTTTCAGAGGCAGGATACCGCGCTGTGAGGGAGCGATAGGCATAGATGACGGCACCACCCGTGACATAGCGCTTATCTCGCGGGTGAACAAGCCGGTGCAGTTCCGCATACTCGGCTTTGATACGGACGAAAGCGGCGTGAAGTACGCCGTACTCTCCAGACGGCTTGCTCAGGAAGAATGCATAAAGAACTATATCTCCCGGCTTAAATGCGGCGATGTGATACCCGCCCGGGTGACACATATGGAGCAGTTCGGCGCATTTGTGGATATAGGCTGCGGGATTCCCTCGCTCATACCTATCGACCTGATTTCCGTGTCACGCATCTCTCACCCGTCGGACAGATTTACGGTGGGTCAGCATATATTATGCGCAGTAAAAAGCATAGAAAACGGCAAGATCACACTTACGCACAAAGAGCTTCTCGGAACATGGCAGGAAAACGCGGCTTCTTTCGGAATAGGCGAAACCGTCACAGGTATCGTGCGTTCAATAGAAAGTTACGGCATTTTCGTGGAGCTCAGACCTAATCTTGCAGGGCTTGCGGAACTTCGCCCGGATATAACCGTAGGAAGCAAGGTTAGTGTTTACATAAAAGCGATCATTCCCGAAAAAATGAAGATAAAGCTTATAATCGTGGATTCGTTCGACAAGTGCGACAAAGAAAAGCCGTCCGACATAGAATACTACATCACGTCGGGCAGCCTTAAAACATGGAGATACTCCACAGAAAGTTCATGCAAGAACATAATCACCGATTTTTCTCAGCAGATCACTTCCCGCCCTTGATCTTTCTGCGGTATTCGTATGCGGCCTGTTCAAACTTGTTGTCGCCGAATTTATAATACACTCTGTTCTTTATCGCGTCGGGGAGATACTGCTGTTCAACATAGTGGTTCGGATAATCATGGGGGTAAAGATAGTTTTGTCCCTTGACCGAAGCGCCCTCACCGTCACAGTGCACATTCTGGAGATGCCGCGGGAAATCGCCTGTGATACCCTTTTCAACATCACTTAGCGCTTCGTTTATCGCCATATATGCGCTGTTGGACTTCGGGGCTGTTGCAAGAAGCACCACTGCGTCCGCAAGCGGGATCCGGGCTTCGGGAAAACCGAGCTGGAGGGCGCTGTCAACACAGGCTTTCACTATCGGTATCGCGTTGGGATATGCAAGCCCCACGTCCTCACAGGCGATAACAAGCAGCCGCCTGCAGATCGACGCCATATCATCTGCGGCAATGAGCCGTGCAAGATAATGCAAGGCTGCGTTTTCGTCGGAACCCCGTATGGATTTCTGGAACGCGGAGAGAATATCGTAATGCTGATCCCCTGCCCTGTCATATTTCATAGCGCTTTTCTGGGTGAGCTGTTTTGCAAGGTCGAGGTCGATGATGCCGTTGTTGGCTGCAAGAATACACAGCTCGACGGTGTTCACGCCTTTTCTCACATCTCCCCCGCAGCCATAGGCGATGTACTCAAACGCTTCATCGGAGAACGTGTAGTCGAGATCGTTCTGTTCACAAGCTATCCTGAACGCCCGTTTCAGAGCAGGAAGAATATCATCTTTCTCCACGGGCTTGAATTCAAACACGGTGGAACGCGACAGTATTGCATTATATACATAAAAATACGGATTTTCGGTGGTTGACGCGATAAGCGTTATATCGCCGTTTTCAATGTATTCGAGAAGGCTCTGCTGCTGTTTTTTGTTGAGATACTGGATCTCATCGAGGTAAAGCAGGATCCCCTTGTCCTTGCCGAAACCGAATGTCCCGCGCGACGCAATGATCTCCTTTATATCGGCAGTGGAACAGGACGTTCCGTTCAGCTTATAAAGCTGCATCTCAGTGGAATTTGCAATTATATTCGCCACCGTCGTCTTACCTATACCCGACGAACCGTAAAAGATCATGTTCGGGATCTCGCCGCGCTCTATGATATTGCGAAGCGGTCGCCCCTCACCGAGGATGTGTTTCTGGCCGACCACGTCATCAAGCGTTTCGGGTCTGACACTGTCTGCTAACGGCATATAATTCTCCTTAAAAACAAAGCCGCACACAAAAATGCACGGCTTTTAAACTGCAATATAATCGCCGCAGGCGATATATCAATCGGTTATATATTGTCTCCGCCCTTTACTCCGTACTGCTGGAGAAGGTTCTTGATCTTGCTGTGAGGATCTATGATCTTGCTGATGGAAACATCATGGTTGAGCGCGGTAATGAAGTAAGCTATGTACTTTGACACATCTACCTCGTGGAACCACGGCTTTGAGAGGAGCTCCGGGGGTCTGTATGTGAGGTTCGTACCGAGAACATGATCTATGATACCGTCTCTTACAGCCTGATCGAACTTTTCAACGCCGTTGGTAAAGATCGGGTATGTTGCATATCCGATGATGCGTCTTGCATTTCTCTTCTTGAGTTCCTTTGCAACATCAAGCATGGATTCCCCGGAAGAAATGATGTCATCGGCAATGAAGATATCCTTTCCTTCTACGGAGTTACCGAGATATTCGTGCGCAACGATGGGGTTTCTTCCGTTGACAACTCTCGAATAGTCACGGCGCTTGTAGAACATACCGAGCTGGACGCCGAGTACCGAAGCATAGTACATATTGCGGTGCATAGCGCCTTCATCGGGGCTTACGACTGCAAAAGTATCGGGTGTGATGTCAAGATCATCAATGGATCTGAACAGAGTCTTGAGGACCTGGTATGTGGGCATCACGTTATCAAAACCTATAAGCGGGATAGCATTGCACACACGGGCATCATGAGCGTCAAAGCAGATTATGTTCTCTACCTGCATAGCGGCGAGTTCCTGGAGAGCAACCGCACAGTCAAGGGACTCACGGTAGTTTCTTCTGTGCTGTCTTCCGCCGTAAAGAAGCGGCATGATAACGTTTATTCTGTGAGCCTTACCGCTCATAGCCTGGATTATTCTTTTGAGATCCTGGAAATGGTCATCGGGCGACATACAGTTCTCTTTTCCGAAAAGCGGATAGGTGCAGCTGTAATTTCCCGTATCTATGAGGATATAGATATCATCGCCGCGGATAGACTCTTTTATGAGAGCCTTGGCATCTCCCGAAGAGAAGCGCGGGCAGGTTGTCTCGACAAGGTACGAATCAACGTTCATACCGCTGTCCTGAGCCCATGTGACAAGATAATCGTTTATCTTGCCGCCGAGTTCCTTTGCACCCTCCATCGCGATTATTCCGATAGGAGCAACGGAATCCTGTGTATTGAGTACGATCTGACTTGCTTTTGTAGTCATATTTTTTCTCCGTTCATACATTCATTTTTCTGCATATTTATCTTAGGCTCATTCATAAAGCGGGTATTTTTTGCAGATAGCCGTTACCATATCTCTGATCTTGTCCTTTGAGTTATCAAAGTCCTTCGCTGTGAGGTAGATGCACTCGGCGATCTCCTTCATATCGTCCTCTTTAAGACCCCTCGTGGTAACTGCGGGAGTACCGATACGCACGCCGCTTGTGAATGCCGGCTTCTGAGGATCGTTCGGTATAGCGTTCTTGTTGACGGTGATATATACTTCATCAAGCTTTGTTTCGAGTTCCTTACCGGTGATGTTGAACGGTCTCAGGTCAACGAGCATGAGGTGGTTGTCCGTACCGCCGGAAACGAGATCGAATCCCTTTTCGAGAAGAGACGATGCGAGTACAGATGCATTCTTCACGATCTGTCTTCCGTACTCCTTGAATTCGGGCTTTAATGCTTCGCCGAAGCAGACTGCCTTAGCCGCGATGACGTGCATGAGCGGACCGCCCTGTGTTCCCGGGAAGATAGCCTTGTTGATCTTCTTTGCAAGCTCCTCGTCGTTTGTGAGGATCATACCGCCTCTCGGACCGCGGAGGGTCTTGTGTGTGGTAGTTGTGACTATGTCTGCATACGGAACGGGAGACTGATGTTCGCCCGCAGCAACAAGTCCTGCGATATGCGCCATATCTACCATGAAATAAGCGCCTACGCTCTTTGCAATTGCCGAAAGTCTTTCAAAATCTATCTTTCTCGGATAAGCGCTTGCACCTGCAACGATAAGCTTCGGATTATTTTCTTTTGCAAGCTTCTCAACTTCGTCATAATCGAGCATTCCGGTCTCATCATTAAGACCGTAAGGAACGAAGTTGTAGTATTTACCGGAGATATTGACCGGAGAACCGTGCGTAAGATGTCCGCCGTGAGCGAGGCTCATACCGAGAACAGTGTCGCCGGGCTGGAGAAGTGCAAAATACACGGCTGTATTTGCCTGTGCGCCGGAGTGAGGCTGGACATTCGCGAAGTTTGCGCCGAAAAGCTTCTTTGCACGCTCGATAGCTATCGTTTCAACAACGTCAACATATTCACAGCCGCCGTAATAGCGCTTTCCGGGGTAGCCTTCCGCATACTTGTTGGTGAGCACGCTTCCCATAGCTGCCATGACAGCGGGAGAAACGATGTTCTCACTCGCTATGAGTTCAAGGTTGCGCTTCTGACGCCTGAGCTCGTCCAACATAGCGGCAGCTAACTCGCTGTCGGTCTTTCCGATGAAGCCGATTGTGTCGATCAGATCATTGTACATATAGATTTCCCACTTTCGTAAAAATTACCCGTAAACACATAGGAAAACGGGGCAGATAGTCGGGACAGCACAATATCCCGACGAACGAAAACCATACAATAATTATACCGAAAAATGTCGCAAAATGCAATCGGTATTTTAACAAAAAATAACAAAAATTATCGTGTATTTCACAATACAATGACTATTCATATCTGAGAGCCGCCGGCAGGCTTTCTGTCTTCGTGTATGAACGGCCTTCCCCTGAAGCCTATACAGTTTCTTCCGCTGTTTTTGGCGATTATGAGCTGGTCGTCCGCCTCGTTGAGCAGCTCGGAATAGGTATCCTTGCTTTTCAGCACAGCCGCCCCCGAAACGCCCACAGATACGGTAACAATACCGTTTCCGAAGGGCTGAGCCATGGTTTCCACACTCTGTCGGAGCTGTTCGGCAAGTTTTACGCCCTCTATCTCGTTCATGTTTTCGAGAACAAGAACAAAATCATCTCCACCAAACCTCGATACAAGGTCGGTGTACTGCTTGGCTACTATCTTTATGCAGTTGCACACGCGGTAAAGACAGCTGTCGCTCGCATCATAGCCGTACATATGGTTGAACGCGCGGAAGTTGTCAATATCAATAAGGACAACCGAGATAGTCTTTTCCTGCATCGTATCGGTCATTTCCGAAAATTTCGCGGACAGCCCCGCCTTGTTCAGGAGCCCGGTGAGCGTGTCCTTTCTTGCGATCTGGGTACAGCGCTCTTCGGTCATCTCAAGCCTGTATTCTCCGATACGGATATTTGCATAGCAGCAGCGTACAACTGCGGCTATCCATATATACGAGACAGTCACCGCCGCAGCGGAGATAAAGAACATAAACTCTTTCTCACAGGTCACGCCGTATATGACCGGGTATATGAACATAACGGCTGCAAAAGCAAAACTTTCATAAACATTCACGACAGGAACGGAAAAAACCGCCGCAATATAAATCAGGAAAGAATAAGGAAAAAGCCCGCCAAGCTGTTCAGCTACGGCTATCATGAGCACACCTGCCGTGAAGCACAGCCAGAATATCATGGTAAACAGCCGGAGAAGCGAATGATCCGGCGATTTCATAAGCAGTGTCCTTGTGCACAGCCAACAAAGTACCACAGATGAGATGATAAGTATTATGGAGCCGATATTGCAGAAAATCGTTCCTACTCCCGAGACGAGCTCAAACACTCCCGCAAGCAGCGAGAATATCGAAAACACCGACACTCTCCCCGCATTCTTGTACACAAGATGATTCTGGAGCGAACGATAGGCGCCCGGATCCTCCGTTTGTGCATCTTTTTCATATCTTGCAGTAAGGACTGCTTTAATGTTCTCGATTTTCATATTCAAGAACGCTGATATGCTTTCCAATTTTTCCTACTCCGTTCTTTTTATTTTTGTTCCGCACAGACGGCCTGACTGTTCAGAGGCAGCCCCGTGATGCATTTCACCGGACATACGCTCATACAGATCCCGCAGTTCGTGCATTTCGCGTGATCTATGTACGCGTGGTTGTTTTCAATTATTATAGCGTCCGAGGGACATTTCTTCTTACATATACCGCAGGCTATACAGCCGTTCTTGCATATCTGACGGGTGTCCTTTCCCGTATCAAGGGAGCTGCACCGCACCATGTACTTCCGGCTCTCCTTCACAAGCACGATAAGCTTGTTAGGACAGGCTTTCACGCACTTGCCGCAGCCGGTACAGTTTGTCGGATCGACCGTCGCGACCCCGTTTATCACGCTTATACAGCCGTTTTCACATACCCTTGTGCAGTCTCCCATTCCGTGACAGCCCGCCCGGCATTTGCCCTTGCCGTTGTAAAAACGCTCTATCGCCGCACAGCTTCCCATACCGATATATGTGAACTTGTCCTCGGTGGCGTCGCAGTTCCCGTTGCATCTTACAAATGCCGTTACCCGTTCGACGTCGCCTACTTCCACACCCATTACTGCGCCGATCTTCTTTGCAGCTTCCGCACCTCCGGGCTTGCACAGATCGGGCGGCGCCTCGCCTGCCGCGACTGCCCTCGCATAGCCGTCACAGCCCGAATAACCACAGCCGCCGCAGTTTGCACCGGGCAGAGCGTCGGATATCTGAGAGACTGTTTCATCGGTCTTTACAAAGAAAACCTTTGACGCCACAGTCAGAAGAACTCCTATTACTGCACCTATCAGCAGAAAAAACAGGATCGGTAAAACATACTGTTCCATCTTATCCTCCGAATATACCGTCAACAATACCGCTGAATCCTACGAACGACAGCGATGTGAGTGATGCCGCGATAAGTGTTATCGGCGTTCCTTCGAGAGCCTTCGGCACATCGCATCTGCTTATACGCTCACGAACTCCGGAAAAGATCACCATTACGAGCAGAAATCCTATTCCTCCGGATAATGCGTTTGCGACCGATTCGATAAACCCGAACTCATTGTCTATGTTGAGTATGGTAACGCCGAGGACCGCGCAGTTCGTCGTTATGAGCGGAAGATAAACGCCGAGTGACTTATAAAGAGGCGGGACATACTTTTTCAGTATCATTTCCACGGTCTGAACGAAAGCCGCGATTATCAGTATAAAACATATCGTTTTCAGATATTCTATATTGAGCGGCAGAAGAACATAGTGGTAAATAGGATATGTGACCGCGCTCGCACCGACCATTACCGCAGTCACCGCAAGCCCCATTCCCACAGCTCCGTTTGTGGTCTTTGAAACGCCGAGGAACGGACATATCCCGTAGAACTTGTTCAGTATGAAGTTCTCAGTAAGTATCCCCGTAAAGAGGATCACCATAAGGTTTTTAACAAGCTCCATTATACGCCCTCCGCTTTTTCGGGCTTACTGCAGCTCTCTCTTGCAGGACAGCCCGCACAGTCTATCTTCTTCGGCTTTTTACGGGTGATGACGCCAAGTACGGCGATCACACAGCCAAGCGTGAAAAATCCGCCTGCAGGCAGAATGAAGATAGTCATGGGCTCTATGAAATCCGGCGCTACGTTCATGCCGAAGATCTTCCCAGTTCCGAGAAGCTCGCGGACAGCACCCACGACTATGAGTGAGCAGGTAAATCCGAGACCCATTCCGAGACCGTCGAGTATCGAAGGAATGACCTTGTTCTTGCAGGCAAACATCTCGGCTCTTCCGAGTATGATGCAGTTTACCGTTATGAGGCTCAGAAATACGCCGAGCGCTTCCGAAAGATCCGGAAGGAACGTATCGAGCATTATGCTTACAAATGTGACAAATCCCGCAATTATTACGATGAAACAAGGAAGCCGCACCGTATCGGGGATCACTTTCTTGAGAAGTGAGATCACGAGGTTTGAGCAAACGAGCACAAAAGTGGTCGCAAGCCCCATTCCAAGCCCGTTTTCAGCCATTGTGGTGACTGCGAGCGTCGGACACATCCCGAGCAGCATCACAAGGTTCGGGTTCTCTTTTATGAGTCCCTTCGTAAATTCCTTCATATAGCTCATTGTCCGCCCACCGCCATTCTCCTGTAAACTCCGAGCGCCGTGTTTACCGCGGCAGCCACGCCCTTCGATGAATATGTGGCTCCTGTGACAGCCTCGACCTCTCCTGCTTCGGACGGGGTTTTTTTCACGATCACCGCATTGTCTGAGATCCCGCCGAACAGTGAGAGAAACGCTTCATCATTCACATTTGTGCCAAGTCCGGGAGTCTCCGTTATAGAGACGATCTCTATCCCCGCGATGCTTCCGTCCGTCTGCATTGATATGAGCAGGTCGAGCCCGCCCTTGTTATAGCCGTTGGCTACGATCTCAAACGCAACCGCGCCGTTGTCACCGACTATGAGCTTGCTGACACTGTCAGGTTTATCTATCGCGTACCCGGCTGCTCTCCAGTCCGTCACTATCGAATACTCGCCCTCGCCCATGAGAGAAACACACTTCTTCATGAGCTTTTCCGTGATGATCCCGGAAGTGTCCACATATGTAAGATTGTGTGCAACTATCAGAAGCGCTGCGACAACTGTCGTCACACAGGAAAGGACAAGTGCAGGTTTTATGTTCACTGTACCGCCTCCCTGTTCTTACGCGGGGTCTTTTTAACTTTTGCCCCGAACGGCTGAGGACGCACATATCTGTCGATGAGCGGTGTGATTATGTTCATTATAAGTATCGAGAATGAAACGCCCTCCGGATAAACACCGAAAAACCTGATTGCCGATGTTATGAGTCCGCAGCCTACCCCGAAGATGAGCTTACCTCTGCGGGTAAGCGGAGTCGTCGAGTAATCCGTTGCCATAAAGAAAGCTCCGAGTACAAGTCCGCCTGACATGAGCTGCATCGGTACATCATGCCCGCCGACAAGCGCACAGAGAGCGACAGTTCCTATAAAAGCGACCGGCGTTACAGGGTCGATGAGCCCTCGCACGATAAGGTACAAGCCGCCCAGCAGAAGTGCAGCTATACACGTCTCGCCTATACAGCCGGCTCTTATGCCGAGAAACATATCAAGATACGACGGCATGACGTCCGGTGCTGCAAGAGGAGTAGCCGAAGAAACCGCGTCCGGCGAAGTGAGACTCCCGACTATCGGAGCCGACCAGGTGGTCATGTACCGCCCGAATGAGAGCATCAGAACTATTCTTGCGGTTATTGCCGGATTGGCAAAATTCTGACCTATCCCGCCGAAGAACTGTTTTACCACGACTATCGCGGCGAAACAGCCTATAGCTGCCATATATATCGGCAGAGACGGCGGAAGATTAAGTCCGAGCAGCACTCCCGTAACTACAGCAGACAGGTCGGATATAGTCTGCTTACGCTTAGTTATCTTGTTGAAAAGCCATTCGGATAAAACACAAAAAGTCGCACACAGCACAACAAGAACAAGCGCTCTCAGCCCGAACAGCCATGTCCCCGCAATTACCGCGGGAAGCAGAGCTATAAGGACATTCAGCATTACTTTCTGTGTTGTGAGTGTGCACCTGATATGCGGTGACGGCTCTATGAGAAGCTGAGACATTTGTGGATTTCCTTCCGCTTTATCGTTTTAATGAAGCCTGCTCTCTTATATACATTTTGGCAAGCTGGTTCTTTTCCGAGAGGTTTCGTTTTGCGGGACATACATATGAGCAGGCACCGCAGTTCATGCAAAGATCAACGTCGAGTTTTTTGAGCCTTTCTACGTCTTTAAGTTCAAATGCCCGTTCGAGCTCCGTCGGCATAAGTCCCATAGAGCAGGCTCTCACGCATCTGCCGCACCGTATGCAGGCGGTATGATGAGGCTTCTTTGTTTCCGCAAACAGAAGAAGCGAATTGGTGGTCTTAGTCGTGGGCATTTCCTCGTCATAGAACGTTATCCCCATCATCGGTCCGCCCACTATCGCCCTGTCCGGAGCAGTTCTTACATCGGCCGCCGTGATGATGTCACAGGCGCGGGTACCGATCGGAACTATAAGATTCTTCGGCTTATTCACCACATTTCCGTCAACCGTTATCCTGCGCTTTATTAGCGGGATCCCGGTCCGCAGATAATCGGAGATGAAAGCCGCGGTAGAGCAGTTCAGCACAATGCAGCCCACAGATGACGGGAGCTCACCTTTTTTTACCACACGCCCGGTAACACTGTGGATAATTACCTTCTCGGCACCCTGGGGATAAGCCGGGGGCAGAGATACGACGGATATACCTGTCTCTCCGGCTGCAAGCCCGGAAAGCTTCTCTATTGCGTCCGGTTTATTGGATTCGATAGCAATTACTGCTCTGTCTATATCAAGGTATTTCTTTATCTGCTTCGCCCCGTCGATTATCTTCTCGCTTTCCTCAAGCATCGCACGGTGGTCCGAGGTTATGTACGGCTCACATTCGGCGCCGTTGATGATAAGTGTGTCTATCTTTACCGAACCGGGATCATACGAGAACTTGATATGTGTGGGAAATCCCGCTCCGCCGAGACCGACAGACCCGCTTTTTCTGACGGCAGCGATAAAATCCTGTCTGCTGTTTATAACGGGCGGGGCAATCTCATCGGAAAGCACCTGATTTGGCACAGTCTCGATAACAAGCGCTTCATGGACATTGCCGAACACATTGAGCACAGTGGTGACTCCGGTGACTTTTCCAGTGACACTGGAATGGATAGGAGCAGACATCACCGCGTCGGTATCGCCTATAAGCTGACCGGTCTTTACCTCATCTCCCACGGACACAAGAGGCTTGCAGGGAACTCCGCCGTGCTGGGACATAGCGATAATGACCTTTTCGGGCAGCTTTATATCCACAGTGCGCAAAGACGCGGATTTTTTGAGATGAGGGATCTTTATAGAATTAAGCTTCATCGCTTTCCACCTTTTCACCCGCGCCGAGTTCATCTGCAAGTGCGGTTATTCTTCCCGAGGGGCTCTCAAAATACGAATTGCTGACGCTAATGATCTTTCCCGCGGTAACGGCGTCAAGGCTCCCGAAAACTTCATCTCCGAGGAGTTCTTCCTTTGATACGTCGCTGTTCAGTACTATAATATCGGGCTGTTCATCTTTCAGAAGGCTTTTGTCAAAGGAATAACCCGACGCGTTTTCTGCAATATTATGCCCGAAAAGCGAGAGCACAGAGCTCTCAAAAGTGTCACCGCCGGCAACTGCACCGCCCTCGGTAACATAAACGAAATTTCCGAGCGACAGCCCGCACCCCGCAAGAGCGTTCTTTACTGCGGAAAATGCATCATTTCCGGTCTTTTCTCCGTCGAAAAGCCCCTCATATACCATTCCGAGAGCAGAATATATCCTGCCGTATTCATCAAGCGAACGCGGTGAGGGTATATAAAGCACAGCTATGCCGGACTCCGAAAGTGCGGTCACGTCTTTACCGGATACGGAAGTCGCAGTAACCACAAGATCAGGTGCGGCATTCTTTATCGCTTCAAAATCCGGTGATGCCGGTTTTCCGTAATCGGTAAGCGCCGCGACGCTCTCGGGATAACTGCAGTAGCTTCCCCGGCCTATAAGACTGTCGCCGAAGCCGAGTTCACAGATGATCTCGGTGAGACTGCTTGAAAGGCATATCACCTTTTCCGGTCTTTTCCGTATTACTGTATCATTTATGGTCACAGGGTACTCGGACGGCTCATCGTCGCTGTCATCTATGAGCAGTTCTCCCGTTACCCGCATCACCGAGTCCTGTGCATCAACGGTTTCCGTGCTCTCGGCAGGTTTGCTGTCACAGCCGCAGGCCAAGAGCATGAAGACAGCCGCAGCTGCTCCAAGCGACCTTCTTATCGCATTTCTATGATCCATATAATCAACTCTTTACTTCAGCCGTTATACCGCTCTTTACGGCAGGACTTTCAAGTGAATCAATGAACTGTCTCGCAGTTCTCGGAGAACGGTTTCCTTTACGGACAGCAAACCTCTCCGCAAGCAGACCGAGCTCTTCCGTTATCTCAAAGCCCTCATCTTCGGCTATCTTGTTCACAATGTCAAGGTATGTTTTCTTATCGGGCGAGAAGTAGGTGATGTAAAGCCCGAATCTGTCAGAGAGTGAGGCTTTTTCATCGCGCGCATCCGCTGCGTTCATCTCGCTCTCGTTCTCCGATAAGCTTTCCCGCACTATATGACGTCGGTTGGTGGTGGCGTAGATCACGCAATTGTCCGGCATTACATTCACAGATCCTTCAAGCGCCTGTTTCAGGAACCCATACTCGGGATCGCTGTCATCAAAATGCATATCATCAAGGAAAAGTATAAATCTCAGCGGAAGTGAGCGGAGCTTGTCATATATCCCGTAAAGGCTCATGATCGAACTTTTGGGCACGAAAACTATGCGAAGCTCGGGATATTCATTTACAACAGCCTTTATCGTGCATGACTTGCCCGTTCCCCTGTCGCCATAGAGAAGAACGTTGTTGTGATTTCTTCCGTTTATGAAACGAACCGTATTCTCAACTACCGCATTTCTTTGCGTCTCATAGTTCTTGAGATCGGATATGCGGACTTTGTCGAAATGCTCAACGCTCACAAAATCCCCGTTCTCATAAATAAACGCCTTGTTGTTTGCAAAAAAGGCGGAGCCGTAGCTTTCTATGTATTTCTCGGCCTGCTCAAAGCTTATTTCCGCATTGCCGTTATCGTACATCGGGAAGACCGTATTTTCGGGAATGCCGAATCGGGCGCGCAGATCACCGATAAGCTCATAGGAGCCTACCTGCGAGAGCTCGGTGAGAACAGCGAAATCATGGCGGATATTATAGCGCAGAAGCTCCGAATGAGTACGGAGATATTCGGTGAACAGGGCGTTCTCGTTTTTTACGGTAAGCGCGGAAAGGTAATCGGAAAACGTCTTGCCGCTGCAGAGGAGTATCTCGCAGAGACGCGAATATGCACGGACAGCCTTTTCCCTGCTGTCCGAGAAAACATCTGACATACACACAAGCGCTTCGTCGTTCTTGAACTGCGATGTTACAAGAGATGATATCATAAGGACTATGTCTTTCATTATTCCTCCGCTTTTAACAGTCATAAGCAATCAATATATAGTATATTATAACTCATTCTCCACAAAATATCAATACTTTTATTGCAATTTTTATATAAATATTTCTCCTTTTGAGAATTCTTCACGGAGCTTGTCGATCGCGTGCTTTTCTATGCGGGAAACATATGAACGCGATATGCCGAGCTTTTCGGCGACTTCCCGCTGAGTGAGCGGCTTTTCGGCCTTTCCGTCCACTGCAAGTCCGTACCGTGCTATGATTATCTCTCGTTCTCTGCTGTCAAGTACAGAGTTCACGAACCTGTAAAGCTTTTGTGTATCTATCTTCAGATCGACCTCGTCGTCAACGCATACATCATCGCTGAAAATATCCGCCATGGTGATCTCATTCCCATTCTTATCGGTATCTATGGGGTCGTTAAGATAGACTTCCGAAGCGCGGTGCTTGTTTTTGCGGAAATGCATCTTGATCTGGTTCTGTATGCAGGTACTTGCATATGTTGAGAAACTTATGTCCTTAGACGGGTCAAACGTCTCCGCCGCCCTTATAAGCCCGATCGTTCCGATGGATACAAGGTCGTCTGTATCGCGGCAGTCTCCGTAGTGCTTGTTCACGATATACGCTACGAGCCGCAGATTGTGCTCTATGAGCTTATTACGCGCCTTGCTGTCACCGAGAGCGGCTTTTTCGGTAAGCTTCTCCTCCTCCTTTTTAGTAAGCTGGCGCGGATAGCTGATGCCGTCAAGATGCAGCGCGAGAATAAAAAGACTTCGCAGCGCTGTCTGAAGCAGTTCCTCAAACATCACATGATCCTCCGTTTCAATATTATATTACAATTTTATGAAACGAAGCTTGAACACTATACAAAATTTTCGACATTCTATTGATTATTGGGATAAAATATGCTAAAATCATATTAATAAAAGCATTCAGCGGGGTGATATAATGCAGGAAAACATGGACAGCTATAACATATGGCTCACGCAGGTATTCGGAACTGCAAATCCGAAGATACATAAAGTAACCGAAAAATACGGCTCGCCCAAGAAAGCATATGAAGCGATATCCGACGGAGATCACTCCGTTCTTACCAAGGAAGAACAGCAGATGCTTGGCTATGTAACCATGGATAAGGTACACAGGCTGATAGAATACTGCAATAAACGAAGCATATCTCTATGCTCCCTCGGAAGCCCCGAATATCCGAAAATACTCGCCGAGATCTATGATCCGCCCGCCATACTGTATTACCGGGGAGATCTGAGCTGCTTCGATGAGCTCAGCCTGACATTTGTCGGGGCGAGGAATGCCACGAACTACATTCTCCGGCTCTGTTCCCGTATCACCCGCGATATCGGAAGACTCGGCATCACCCTTGTCAGCGGAATGGCTCACGGCGTTGACGAATGTGTTCATATGACCTGCATCAACAACGGACTTGTCACTGCCGGCGTTCTCGCCTGCGGAATAGAGTACGACTACCCCTACGGAAGCAAGATAATGCGCGAGAAAATGGTAATGAACGGCGGCGCGTACATTTCCGAGCTGCTGCCTAACGTCGCTCCCACAAAAGAGTACTTTAACCCGAGAAACCGTATCCTTGCAGGGCTTACCCGCGGGACTGCCGTATTCCAGGCTTCTATCGACAGCGGTTCGCTCATTACCGCGTCTTATGCGCTTGATGAAGGCAGAGATGTGTTCTGTGTTCCTCCGCCCACACTGTTCAGCCCGCTTTACGAAGGAGTCGTGGAGTTTCTTGAAGACGGTGCTATCCCGATCTTCAACCACGATGATATCCTGAAAGAATATGTGGGACTGTACATATAGTAAGACCGATACGATCACCTCGTTCCTTGATGAGCAGGTATTAAACAGCGACACAAAAACCTCCCGACTTACTCGTCGGGAGGTAATTTTTATTAGATTGTCTTACTTGCGGAGACCGGAAGCCTTATATGTTGTATGGAGATATTCGTGAGCCTTATGGCCGCCGATCTCTCCGAGATAATCATATACAGACTTGATATCATCTGTCTCGTGAGACTTTCTGATCTTGTTTGCTTCATCAAGACCGTAAAGCGCTTTTGCACGCTCAGCGCGTACATCAACGAAGTTGCGTACATCAGCGGGAACGATCACCTGACCGCCGCCGTTTACACAGCCGCCCGGGCAAGCCATGATCTCGATGAACTGAACATCAACCTCACCGCTCTTTACCTTTTCAAGAAGCTCTCTTGCATTTGAAAGACCGGAAGCTACAGCTACCTTTACCTTAACGCCGCCTGCCTCGTATTCTGCAAACTTAACGCCCTGAACACCGCGGACTTCCTTGAACTCAACGGGGCTGTCGTTCTTTTCGCCTGTGAGCTTCCATACCGCAGTTCTGAGTGCTGCTTCCATAACGCCGCCGGTAGCACCGAAGATAACTGCTGCGCCGGAACCGCTCGACATAGGAACTTCAAACTCTTCGTCGGGAAGATCTCTGAAACGAAGGCCTGCACGGTTTATCATCTTTACAAGCTCTCTTGTAGTGATAACTATATCAACATCGGGAACCCCTGCCGCAGACTGGTCTGCTCTGCCGATCTCGAACTTCTTCGCAGTACACGGCATTACAGATACGGAAACGATATTCTTGGGATCTATACCGTTCTTTTCAGCCCAGTATGTCTTTATCATAGCTCCGGACATCTGCTGAGGAGACTTGCAGGTAGAGAGATTCGGGATCATCTCGGGATAATAAGCTTCGCAGTATCTGATCCAACCGGGCGAGCACGATGTTATCATCGGGAGAACGCCATTGTTCTTGATCCTTTCAAGAAGCTCATTGGACTCTTCCATTATGGTAAGGTCAGCACCGAAATCGGTATCGAAAACATGGTCAAAGCCAAGTCTCTTAAGCGATGCGGCAAGCTTGCCCTGGACATTTGTGCCCATAGGATAGCCGAACGCTTCGCCGAGAGAAGCGCGTACTGCGGGAGCTGTCTGAACAACAACGACCTTCTCGGGATCGTTGATAGCTGCCCATACCTTCTCGGTATCGTCCTTTTCGGAGAGAGCGCCTGTCGGGCAGACAGCGATACACTGACCGCAGGATACGCAGGCTGTATCGGCAAGATCCATATCGAATGCACAGCCGATAGATGTCTTGAATCCGCGGTTGTTTGCGCCGATAACACCTATACCCTGTGTTACGCCGCAGGCTGCCACACATCTGCGGCAGTTGATGCACTTGTTGTTGTCGCGATACATATGAGCTGCGCTCGTATCGATCTCGTAATGGTTTCTGGCGCCTTCAAAGAGGAGCTCGTCATCAACGCCGAGTTCACGGCAGAGAGCCTGAAGCTCGCACTGGCCGCTTCTTGCACACGAAAGGCACTTTCTCTCGTGGTTGGAAAGAAGGAGCTGAAGCGTCATTCTTCTGCTCTCAAGGACTGCGGGAGAATGAGTGAGGATATTCTTACCCTCATCGAACTTGGATAAAGGATAAACGCAGGCTGCAACAAGGCTTCTTGCGCCGGTCATCTCAACAACGCATATACGGCAGGCACCGATCTCATTTATATCTTTCAGCCAGCAGAGCGTAGGTATTCTTACCCCGTTGTCTCTACAGGCTTTCAGTATGGTAGTACCCTCTTCAACGGAAACATCTACGCCGTTAATTTTAATATTAACCATTATATTACTGTTCCTTTCCTGAATTATTCTTTAACTATAGCACCGAAGTTGCAGTTCGACATACAAGCGCCGCACTTTATGCACTTTGCCTGGTCGATAACGTGCGCTTCCTTGACCTTGCCGGTGATAGCATTGACAGGGCAGTTTCTTGCGCACTTTGTGCAGCCCTTGCACTTATCTGCAACTATCTTGTAGCTGAGAAGATCCTTGCAGACGCCTGCGGGGCACTTCTTATCCTTGATGTGAGCTATGTACTCGTCCTTGAAGTAGCGCAGAGTGGAAAGGATCGGGTTAGGAGCAGTCTGACCGAGACCGCAGAGAGAGTTGTTCTTTACATAGTAGCAGAGCTTCTCCATCTTGTCGAGGTCTTCCATTGTAGCTTCGCCCTTGGTGATCTTTGTGAGCATTTCATGGAGACGCTTTGTACCGATACGGCAGGGTGTGCACTTACCGCAGGACTCGTCAACGGTGAATTCCATGAAGAACTTTGCAACATCGACCATACAGTTGTCTTCGTCCATAACTATAAGTCCGCCGGAACCCATCATGGAGCCTATAGCGATAAGGTTATCGTAGTCGATCGGAACATCGAGATGCTCTGAGGGAATGCATCCGCCGGAAGGACCGCCTGTCTGTGCAGCCTTGAACTTCTTGCCGTTCGGGATACCGCCGCCTATCTCGAATACGATCTCACGGAGAGTCGTACCCATAGGGATCTCAACAAGACCGGTATTGTGGATCTTGCCGCCGAGAGCGAATACCTTTGTGCCCTTGGACTTTTCGGTACCCATGGACGCGAACCATTCAGCACCCTTGAGTATGATCTGGGGAACGTTTGCGTAAGTTTCAACGTTGTTGTTTACGGTAGGCTTTCCGAAGATACCCTTTTCTGCCGGGAACGGAGGACGGGGCTTAGGCTCACCTCTGTTGCCCTCGATAGAAGTGATGAGCGCTGTCTCTTCGCCGCAGACGAATGCACCTGCACCGAGACGGACGTCAAGATCGAACTCGAAATCGCTTCCGAAGAGCTTCTTGCGGAGGAAACCTCTCTCACGAGCCTGCTCAATAGCTACCTGAAGTCTGTGAACAGCGATAGGATATTCCGCTCTTACATAAACGAATCCCTTTGTAGCGCCGATAGCGTAACCTGCAATAGCCATAGCCTCGATTATTGCATGAGGATCGCCTTCGAGAACGGAACGATCCATGAATGCACCCGGGTCGCCCTCGTCGGCGTTGCAGCATACATACTTCTGATCCGCAACGGGAACGATGGTGCGAGCCATCTGCCATTTTCTGCCGGTGGGGAATCCGCCGCCGCCGCGTCCGCGGAGACCGGAATCGCTGATGACTTTGATGACATCTTCGGGGGTCATTTCGGTAACGACCTTTTCAAGAGCCTTATAACCGTCCTTGCTGATGTAATCGTCGATATTTTCGGGATCTATGACACCGCAGTTACGGAGCGCAACACGGTGCTGTTTCTTATAGAAATTAGTCTGGTTATATGCGATTATTCCGTCGGGAGTCTTCGTCTCTTCATAAACGTACTCTTCAACGATACGATCATTTACGAGATGTTCTTCGACTATCTTTTCGATATGATCCTCGCTCATCATCGAGTAGAATGTTCCCTCGGGATATACTATCATGATCGGTCCGAGAGCACAAAGACCGAAGCAGCCTGTTCTGACCACTTTTACATGATCGGCAATACCTTTGCTTTTGATGACCTCTTCAAGCTTGTCGGCAATCTTCATGCTTCCGGAAGAGGTACATCCCGTACCGCCGCAAATTAAAACCTTACGATCCATATTTGAATTTTCCTTTCAATTTATTGACAGTAATCTATTTTGCGATCAATCCGCATATTTATCAAGAATGCCTTTGAGCTGATCGTTGGTCAGCTTTCCGTAAACATCGTCGTTTACGGTCATGACAGGCGCAAGTCCGCACGCGCCTATGCAGCGGCACGCATCAAGGGAGAACTTTCCGTCGGGTGTACACTGGCCCTCTTCTATGCCGAGCATCTCCTTGAGCTTGTTGAAAACATCTCCGGAGCCCTTTACATAACAGGCGGTACCGAGACATACAGAGATCCTGTACTTTCCCTTGGGATAGAGGGAGAACTGAGCATAGAACGTGGAAACACCGTAAACCTTTTCCATAGGGATACCTGTTTCCTCGGAAATAATGCTCTGCACCTCAATCGGAAGATAACCGTAGATCTCCTGTGCCTTCTGAAGGATAGGCATGAGCGAGCCAGCCTGTCCCTTGTGCTCTCTGATCATACTGCGAAGCGCCTTTTCCTGCTCGGCAGTACCATTAAAAGCAACCTTTACTTTTTGTGTGGAACTCATTTATAGAACCTCCTTTTATTGGATCGCCGCACAGCGTCCTCGCATTATGTGAAAAATATAACACATATATACAAACAGATTATAACACAAATGCACCAAAAAAGCTACTGATTTTATTTTACAATTTTTTATACCAATTTTGTATATTTTTTACAAATCTAACCAATTAGCAGAGGCTAACTGTTATGCAATATAAACACATTGCATTAAAGCGATATCGGTTTACAGTAATTGTTTTCTGCTTATTTACGCTATATTGAAGGCATATTTACTTCATTTATAATATTTCCGGCAAGAAATTTCAGCCATTTCCCTGATCCCTGTTTTTTCGTAAAAAACCACAGAATAAAATTTTCAGACACAAATTTGATAAATTTTTATAAAAATTTTAAAAAACTAATGACAAACTCAGTAAAATGTGCTATAATATAAACAATATTTTTGAAACGGAGAGTGATTACTATCATGGAATGGTATCAGAAATCGTCTTTCTATCACATTTACCCATTGGGATTCTGCGGTGCGCTCGAACCCAATGATTTCACAAGCGAGCCCAAAAGCCGTATTCTCGATGTGATCGACATTATTCCTCACATAAAGGATCTCGGCTGCAACGCTGTATATTTCGGTCCTGTGTTTGAGTCGGCATATCACGGATATGATACTGCAGATTACACCAAGATCGACCGCCGTCTCGGCACCAACGAGGATTTCAAGAAAGTTTGCGACGCTTTGCATGAAAACGGCATCAGAGTAGTGCTCGACGGTGTTTTCAACCACGTCGGAAGAGAGTTCTGGGCTTTCAAGGACGTCCGCAGCAACCGCTGGGAAAGCAAATACAAGGACTGGTTCCACCTTCATGACGGAAGAAGCCCATACGGTGATAATTTCAGCTACGACGGCTGGGAAGGTCACTACGAACTCGTTAAGCTCAACCTTTACAACGGAGATGTCAAACAGTACATAAAGGACTGCATCACCGGCTGGTTCAACGAATTCGGCATCGACGGTCTCCGTCTCGATGTGGCGTACTGCCTCGATCTCAACTTTCTCAAGGAACTCCACGGACACTGCAAGTGGCTCAGGAACGATTTCTGGATCATGGGCGAGACACTGCACGGAGACTACAACCGCTGGATGAATTCCGAGATGTGCGACAGCGTGACTAATTACGAGTGCTACAAAGGTCTGTACTCAAGTTTCAACGATATGAACATGTTCGAGATCGCTCATTCTCTCAACCGCCAGTTCGGCAAGGAGAGCTGGTGCCTCTACCGCGGAAAGAGCCTCTATTCTTTCGTTGACAACCACGATGTGAGCAGGATCGCAACTATGCTCAAAAACAAGGAAAACCTCGATCCTATTTATGCCCTGCTATATACTATGCCCGGGATCCCGGGGCTCTACTACGGAAGCGAGTACGGCTGGGAAGGCGATAAAAAGAACGGCGATGAGAGCCTTCGCGTGAAATATGTCAAGGAAGAAGACAACAAGCTCACGAAACATATCGCAAAGCTTTCTAAATTCCGTACCGAAAGCGATGCACTCGCAGGCGGTGACTACAAACAGCTTGAACTGCACAATCACGATTACGCATTTATGCGCGAGTATAACGGCGATATCGTGGTCGCAATGATAAACGCGGGTGAAGATCATTCATTCAATGTGAATGTCGGAGGTGAATTCGAGGACATTCTTACCGGAGAAAAGTTTGATCTTTCCGGAAGTGTTCATGTTCCCGCACATTCATCACGTGTATTCAGGAAAATATGAACGTTTATAAAGCAGCAAATAATGCACAATAACGGAGGACAATAAATTATGCCGCATATCTCGATCAAAATGCTCGCAGGAAGAAGCGAGGAACAGAAGAAAAAAGCTGCCGAAGCAGTCAAGAACGCACTCGCGGAGTCTCTCGGAATGAGCGACCACTACATTACTGCCACAATAGAGGACTTCTCGCCCGAAGAGTGGCAGACCGTATTCAAAGAAGAGATCACAGATAAACCCGATAAAGTCTATGTGAAACCTCAGTACGATCCGAAGTCGCTTCTCTGAACAGGCGCGAATAAATGATATCAAAACCTCCGACATGGCATTTTGCTGTTGTCGGAGGTATATTTTTACTGCAAAATAAACAAAATTGACAAATATCTATTGATTGATATTAAATGATATGTTATAATATATAAAAGTGTATTTTCCGGAGGTCACGCTATGAAAGAGTTATTCAAAAAACTTGGAGCGCAGATAATCCTGCTCTCCGTCATATCACTTGCATTGACCGTTGCTATCGTACTTATCACTTCCCTTTCTATGTTCGGCAATTACAATGATTCCATTCTCACAGAACGCGCCCATGTAGGTATGCAGGTACTTGTCAATACATTGGAGGAAAAGGTCGCATCGCTGGAAAGCACATTCACCACATGGTCGGGCCAGTCAAGCTTCGTTAGTGCCATGACGTTCAACGACATAGGCTTTTTCGAGCGTACATGGAACGAGCTTAAAACATCGGACGGAGACTTCTGCGCTATCGCTAATCCCCGCGGAGGCATGATGTACAAGAGCGACAACTATCCCTTCACTTCCCTCGACCTGGGCGGTGTTGCAAAGGGTGAGCTGAACATAAACGGCATTTTCCTGCAGGACGATGTTCTTACCGCAGTTTACGCCGGTCAGGTATCCGCAAACGGCGTCTCCAGTGGCCTTGTTGTCGGGTTCAGGCTCGATTCCACCGACTGGATGGACAATCTGAAAAAGATGATAGACTGTGATACCACCATATTCAAGGGCAATACCCGTTACTCCACCACTATAGTTGACCCTTCCACAAATCAGCGCATTGTCGGTACGACTATGGCTTCCAATATAGAAAATACCGTCATTAATTCCCACAGTGACTTTGAGGGTAAAGCCAATATAGTTGGCAAACCGTATTACGTTTCATACAGACCTCTGTATGACTACCAGAACAAGGTCGTAGGCGCTTATTTCTCGGGAAACAACGCAAGCGCCGCAAATGACGAGTTCTCGCTCGTCATTACGATCTCGGTGATAATCGCACTCACTGCTATCGCTGTTACCGGAATAATCGTTTTGATATTCACCCGCCGGAAAGTCGTAAAACCCATTAACATGGTAACGATCCTCGCAGATGAGATGCAGAACGGAAAGCTCAGCACCACCGATGTCGATTATGAATTTTCCGATAATGAGATAGGCAAGTTCGCAGCCAAGCTCCGTGCGGCCAAGTCCGACCTTAGCAACTGCATATCCGATATATCCGGCATCATGCACAATATGTCACAGGGGGACTTTACTTCTTCTCCCGAAGTTGCCTACCCCGGTGATTTTGAAGAGATCAGGAACAGCATTCTCCGTATCGAGAACGATCTCGGTCAGACACTCAGCAAGATGAATATGTCTTCGGACGAGGTACTCTCCGGTTCAAATCAGATGGCGGAAGGTTCACAGTCCCTCGCAGACGGCACAACCAAACAGGCGGCAGCAATCGAGGAGATCTCCGCTACTATAGCAGATGTTTCCTCAAAGGTAGCTGCAACGGCAAAGAACGCCGCAAAAGCCGGTGAGATCTCAAAAGAGACGGAGAACGAGGTTAATCTTCAGGATGCTTCGATCACAAACATGGTCGCTGCAATGAACGAGATAAGCGATACTTCCAGAGAGATCGAAAAGATCATCAAGACTATCGAGGATATCTCTTTCCAGACCAATATTCTTGCCCTTAACGCCGCTGTTGAAGCTGCAAGAGCAGGAGACGCAGGAAAAGGCTTCGCGGTCGTTGCGGACGAGGTGCGTAATCTTGCAAACAAATCTGCGGAAGCCGCAAAGAGCACTACCGCACTTATCTCCGCTTCTATAGATGCAGTCAGCAAGGGCTCGCGCATCGCCGATGAGACTGCGGAATCCATGAAGAAAGTCAAGGAAAAGACAGCAGCCACCGGCGAGCTTATCGTAATGATAGCGGACGCGAGTGCGGAACAGACGGAAGCTATAGGCGAAATAACCTCCGGAATAGAACAGATATCCCAGGTCGTTCAGATGAACTCCGCCACCGCGGAAGAGACCGCAGCTTCCTGTGAAGAGCTCAACGGTCAGTCGAGACTCCTCAAGGATCAGGTATCAAGGTTCAGGATAATAGATCAGTAATGATAACAAATAACCGTGCAGTCATGAAAGCGGCTGCACGGTTATTTTTATGCCCGGTTAGGAGGTTTGACGCAGTAGACGGTCACGGCAGGAAGCCGTGGTATTGCCGCCAAAAGCGCGCAGGACGCGCGCATACAAAGCGGCATAAAGTGGATAGCTCTTTTTCTCTCAAATTGGGTTTTTAGAGGTTCC